>URYB01000095.1 GCA_900552085.1 uncultured Lachnobacterium sp. | reverse complement strand
ACATGTAGCGTCAGCCCATTTGCTGAAAGCAAATTATGCATGGGCTGATGTTCAAACAATAGAGGAAGAAATATGAAAGATTGTATGACAACTTTTACAGGACTGCAATTTAACGCATTTGAGCCGGAGGCAGACAAAATCCGCATTGAGGATATTGCACATGCATTATCCATGATGGTGCGGGCAAATGGACATTTTCCGCAGTTTTTCTCGGTAGGACAGCATTGCATCCAGTGTGCGAGAGAAGCACTGGCACGAAATTATGTGCCGACAGTTGCACTTGCATGTCTGTTGCACGATGGAAGTGAAGCATATCTTGCGGATGTTACGAGACCTGTAAAAAAGAATATGACCATGTATCTGCAGATTGAAAGTCAGCTGCAGACAATGATATACGAACAGCTTCTTGGTTATGTGCCGGAAGGAGAAGAGGCAGAACTTGTAAAGAATATTGATGATGCCTGCCTGTATTACGAATTTGATCATTTTATGAGTGAGAAACTTTTTCCAGTAGAACCGGTTTTGATGAGCTCACCAGAATATGACTTTCAGCCGATGGCTGATGTGGAGAAAGAATTCCTTTCACTTTTTGAGGATTTAAAGAAGCGCATTGAGAAAGAAGCGCAGACGAATAATTAGGAACAGGAAGAAACATGAATAAAAAAGAAGTACTTGAATTAAAGAGAAGATTCAAAAAGGATGCAGCTACATTTACCCGTGTGTGTGGTTGCTATGTAGATGGAAATCATAACAAAATCTGCAAGTTTGGAAATACATTTCTGAACCTGGAGGAAGATGAATATTACAAATATCTGGAGATTGCAAATAAGGCTTTGTCCGGCACACTGGGAAACAACCTGTTGGAACTGAATTTCCCGATCGAAGAGGAAGAAGTCGGTGGCCGGCAGCACATTCTTATGGCACTTCGCGCTTCTAAGCTGGAAGATGACAATCTGTTGGATACTTTTTATGATCTTGTGATCGATACCTATGATCATGCCGGCAATTATCTCATTGTTCTGTTCCATGATGCGTATGATGTTATGACCAGAACAAGCGATAACAATAACCTCGACGAATCAGAGGAAGTGTATGAATATCTGATCTGTGCGATCTGTCCGGTAGATTTGTCGAAACCGGGACTGGGATTTCTGGAAGAAGAACATCGCATTGGACCGCGTGTGCGTGATTGGGTGGTGGGAGCTGTGGATACCGCATTTTTGTTCCCGGCATTTAATGACCGCAGTACGGATATTCATTCAACATTATTCTATACGAAGAATACCAAGGAGCCGCATTCGGAATTTATGGCAAACGGGTTGGGCTGTGGCATCGAGCGTACGGCAACAGAGCAGAAGATGGCGTTCCATTCTATTGTCCGCAATGTTCTGGGCGCAGAGGATGAGCATACAGACGAAGTGCTTTTGGATATGCAGCAGAACCTCAGTGAAATGATTGATGAGTTTGATGAAACGCATGACGATGATGAAGTGTTTGTGCTTGATAAACAGGTTGTAAATAAACTGCTTACCGACAGCAATGTCTCTGAGGAGAAAGCCGCACGTATTGAGAAGTCGGTAGATGAGGCATTTGGTGAAAAGCCTCCGGTGGCAGAACATGTCATTGACGCAAAAGCTTTGGCGCAGAATGAGCTTCGTGTTGAAAAGATGGCTTTGGAAGATCAGGTTGGCACCTTGACGGTGCAGCTTACCGAAAAGGATGAGGCGCTTGCGGAGCGCACGTCCCAGCTCATTGAAAAGCAGGAAGAAATTGACAATTATATCGCCGAGACAAAGACCTATGATGTGGTACTGCGCGTGAAGCCGGAGAAGGCATCACAGATTAAGTCGCAGGTGATCAACGGACAGAAATGTCTGGTAATCCCAATGAACGAGGATGAACATGCCACAATCAATGGGGTGAATACGACGGTATAATAATTGTTTATCATGGCGCACAAGGGAAAACTATGAAATAAAGCATATATTCAGGAAAGTTCACAGAAAAAACTGTGGACTTTTTTATTTGAGATAAAACAGATGAAAATAAATTGACAAAGCATTCTACATGATGTAGTATGATGACATACTACACCATGTAGAACGAAAGAAGGGAATTGATATGACAGAGTTACAGATGGGACCAATTGAATCCAAATTTGCGGATATTATATGGAACAATGAACCGATTTCATCCTCCGAACTGGCAAAGAAAAGTGAAGCGGAACTGACATGGAAGAAGACAACTTCCTATACGGTTTTAAAACGTCTGTGTGACAAGGGCATTTTTGTAAATAACCGGGGAACGGTGACATCCCTGATTTCAAGAGAGCAGTTCTATTCCATGCAGAGTGCACAGTATGTGGAGGAGACGTTTGACGGTTCGCTTCCGGCGTTTATTGCCGCGTTTACAAAGCAGAAGAAACTTTCTTCAAAGGAAATTGCCGAGATCCAAAAAATGATCGAGGAAGCGGAGGAAAAGTAAGTGATATGGAAAAAATTTTTACAGTCATTTGTGAACGGGGAATCAGTGCCGGATATGTAATACTGGCAGTAATTGTCCTGCGGTTGCTTTTCCGAAAGAGTCCAAGATGGGTAATGGGAATTCTGTGGGCACTGGTTGCCATCCGGCTGATTTGTCCAATTGTGGTGGAAAGTCCGTTTTCTGTTGTGCCAAAAGAACCGCTGTTTGATGTGGTACAACAAGGGGAAACTGATAAAGAAACATCAAATTTAAAATCAGAACCGCAAATAAATAATCTGGCAGATCAAAATCAGGCAGCCGGTAAGCAGGTAGCAGAAATAAAAGAGCATGCAGCCGAACATTTCTATGGGGACTGTTTCATCCACGCATTTATCTGCCATCGGGCATGAATGCGGAGACGAAGCGATATGTAATCAGACATGAGCGGGCACATCAGAAACGCGGAGACCACTGGTGGAAAGTAATCGGTTATGTGCTGCTTGTGATCTACTGGTTTCAGCCATTGATGTGGATTGCCTATTGGATTTTTGCCAGAGATATTGAGTATGCCTGTGATGAATGTGTTATCGGGAATCTGTCATTTGCAGAGCGGAAGGAATATGCACAGGCACTTCCTTTATGTGGCAGTGGCAGAAGCCGCAGACTGGCAGGACCACTTGCGTTCGGAGGGCTCGGCGTTAAGCCGCGTATAAAAAATGTGTTAAGTTACCAGAAGCCGGGCAGAGGGAAAATTGCAATTTCACTTCTGGTATGCGTTGTTGTAAGCGTCTGTTTTTTGACAAATCCAAAAGATGTAAATGGGATGGAAGCAGAAATACATCCGGTGAATATGGAGGCGGGCAGACAATTGAATCGCGTTCTATCAGATAAAATGCACATGGTATTTGATGGAAAAACAATACAGAATCAGAGAGTGCAGGTATTGCTTACGAGAAATGGAAAGGATCTGACCGCGCATGTCCAATCAGCAGATGGAACGATCCAAAAGAAGTTACAGGGGGCAATAGGAGAAAATACAGGCTGGTTTATGGTAAAAAGTGAGGACGGCAGTCTGTTGGAAGGTTACGCATCAAAGGGGGAGTATTCTTATATCAGTGTACAGGGAATCATTGACGGGGAAAAAATAGAAGCAAATGATTTGTTTGAACGTATGGGGACAATCTTTGAGACAAAAGAAGAGGAAGAAGATTATTATGTTGGAATGGGGGAATATGGCGGCGTGGATGATAAAGAGGCATTTGCGAAGCTGATGGATTATCCAGTGAAAATTAATTATGAAGCTGGCAGTGTAACGGTTAGTAATGAAAAAGAAATGATGGAGACATATGATACCCTGATGAGCACAAATCATTTCAAAGAGAATGTCAAAGAAATTTTTGTGGGCAGCTATCCATTTTACAATTATATGGGAGTGATGCTGGAAATCGGTGGGCAGGGACAAAATGTATGGATTGATCAGGATAAAAATGGAACGCTTGGAATTTATGCGATCAATGCAGGCTGAAACATGGAGGCGTATGATGAAAAGAAAAATTTTGGCAGTAAGTCTGGTGGCATGTTTGTGTTTGATGACCGGCTGTGCGCAAATACACGATACAGTCACAGAGGAGAGCCAGGCACAAAGTGCCCAAACGATGCAGACAGAAGCGGCAGATACAGAGACAACCGAAGCTTTGGATTCCACAGAGGAAAATGATACGGAATATATCGATACAACCTATACACAGGAAAAAATCAGGGAAATTTTATTTGGAGAGTGGAAAGTCAGCAAATTTCTTGGTTTTACAAAGGTTCAGAATGATTACGCGATTTATCCGGGCGGACATGATATCATAGGCGATCATATTGTGATCAATGAGCACACATTTTCCAGTGAAGGAATTGAAAATTATGAACGATATCAATGTGAACTTTCAGATCCGGTCTACCGTGTGAGCAGTATCAAAGAAATGTATGCCATATATGATATAAGTGACTCCGTCGAAAAGGGGACAAAAGTTTATGACATGATCGTCAATGAATCCCTTCAGGATGTAAATATCGAAGGAGTCAATAAAAATGATCCTACCCAGTCGTGGCCTTCTGTGGATATTATGATATCGAGTGAGAGTCATACGGTTATCCTCTATTTTGACAGTGAATATTATCTGCTGGAAAAAGTTTAAAAGAAAGATTTACAAAAAAGGGTTGTTAAAATTTCTGGAGTTGCTTATAATAAAGTAAAGAAAGAAGTTAATTCTTAAAAGCTGGTGAGTCCCCACCAAAAGAGGGAACCCAAAAAAGCGGTGAGTCTCCACCCAAAAGAGAGAACTGGAAAAAGCTGGTGAGTCCCCACCAAAAAGAGGGAACCGAAAACGGGAGGGCGAGAAATCGTCCTCTTCTTTTTTACCAAAGGAGAAACATGAAATTTTATAATATAGTTGATGAATACATAAATTTTTTGCGAACATTTGATTCGAAAGTGTCCAAAAATAAACAGGAAAGTCGTCCTTATGTTGGAGTAGTTATTGAAATTGAGAAAATGAAATATTATGCTCCGTTCACGTCACCCAAAGCGAAATATCGCAAAATGAAGAATGGAAAAGATTTTAGAAAGATTCAGGGAGGGGAGTATGGGGCGATTAATTTCAATAACATGATTCCGGTTCCTGATTGCGCATTAAAACTGATTGATATTGATAATGAGTCAGATCAGAAGTATAGACGTCTGTTACAAAATCAATATCGCGCTATAAAGGCTGACAGTGAGGAGATTATAAAAACAGCTACAAGATTAAGAGAACTTGTTATGACCGAAGATGAGAACTTGACAACGTTTGATAAGCGAATAAAAGAACGTTGTTGTAATTTGAAAATTTTAGAACAAGTGTATACACAATTTATACATGGAAAGGGGCTTTTTTTATGGGTAGAAAAAATCCCGCAAAAAATATAAATATCGGTCTGCTGGCGCATGTCGATGCCGGAAAGACCACACTGTCGGAGGCACTGTTATATGCCACCGGGCAGATCCGCGCGCTGGGGCGTGTGGATCATCAGGATGCATTTCTGGATACGGATGCGCAGGAGCGGGCGCGTGGAATTACGATTTTTTCCAAGCAGGCGCGGCTTCGGCTGAGCAGTGAACCGTCGGTTGGTATGGAAGTGCCCCCTCGCGGAGCTCAGCGGCAATCGCAACCGACAAATGAGAATTTGCATGGTGAACAGACAATAGGTCTGACAATTTTGGATACTCCGGGACATGTGGATTTCTCCGCGGAGATGGAGCGCACGTTACAGGTGCTCGACTATGCGATCCTTGTCATCAGCGGAACCGATGGTGTGCAGGGACACACGCGGACACTCTGGCGGCTCCTGCGGCACTATAACATCCCGACTTTTTTATTTGTCAACAAGATGGATCTGCCGGGTGCGGACAAAGAAGCCGTGCAGCAGCAGTTAAAAACGGAACTGTCCGATGGCTGTGTGGATTTTACGAAAGACAGCGGGGAAGCATTTTTCGAGGAAGCCGCAATGGGAAGCGAAGCACTGCTGGATGAGTATATGGAGCAGGGCAGCATTGCAGAGGATCATCTGGCGCATGCGGTGGCAAAGCGCGAACTGTTTCCGTGCTACTATGGCTCGGCACTCAAAGTCGAGGGTGTGAAAGAACTGCTTGCAGGTTTTGCAAAATACCACAGGGCACCGGAGTACGAAGACGAATTTTCAGCCCGTGTATACAAAATCGGCAGAGACGCAAAAGGCGCGCGGCTGACCTATCTGAAAGTGACCGGAGGCACGCTGCATGTCAAAGACCGGATTTCCTATGATGGATTAGAGGAAAAAGTCGACCAGATCCGTCTGTATTCCGGAGAAAAATTTGAGACCGCGGAGGCGGTGGAGGCCGGGGAAGTCTGTGCCGTGACCGGACTTACCACAACCATACCGGGACAGGGACTCGGCGCGCAGCAGGAGAGCAGTGTGCCGGTACTCGAGCCGGTGCTTAACTACCGGATTTATTTGCCGGACGAAGTGAATGCCGTGGAGATGATGGAAAAATTAAAGCAGCTTGAGGAGGAAGACCCACAGCTTCATATCCTCTGGAATGAGCAGCTGCAGGAAATCCATGCGCAGATGATGGGACAGGTGCAGATCGAAGTTCTGACGCAATTGATCAAAGAGCGCTTTGGGGTTGTGGTTGTCTTTGGACAGGGCAACATTGTATATAAGGAGACGATCGCAAAGCCGGTGGAGGGTGTGGGTCATTTTGAGCCACTGCGCCACTATGCGGAAGTGCATCTCCTGCTGGAGCCGGGCGAACCGGGCAGCGGAATCGAGGTGGCGAGCGCGTGCAGTGAGGATGCGCTCGACCTCAACTGGCAGCGGCTGATCGCGACACATATTATGGAGAGGGAGCATCCGGGCGTACTGACCGGATCGGCACTCACCGATGTAAAAATCACGATTTTAAGTGGACGCGCCCATATCAAACATACCGAGGGTGGTGATTTCCGGCAGGCAACTTACCGCGCGATCCGGCAGGGGTTAAAGAGTACGGAAAGCGTGCTGTTAGAACCGGTGTATGCATTTACGCTTGAAGTGCCACAGGAGATGGTCGGCCGTGCCATGACCGACTTAAAGCAGCGTGCAGGCAAGTTTGATTCGCCGGAATTTGGCACCGGAAACGGCATGGACTATGCTGTGCTGCAGGGCACGGTTCCGGTCGCAACGATGCAGGACTACAGCAGTGAGGTGCATGCGTATACCCGTGGACTCGGGCATCTGACACTGGAACTTTCCGGCTATGATGTCTGTCACAACAGTGAGGAAGTGATCGCGGAAATTGGGTACGACAGTGAAGCAGATACGGCAAATCCGACCGGATCGGTATTCTGTGCGCATGGTGTCGGATTTATCGTGCCGTGGGATCAGGTGGATAATTATATGCATCTGCCGCGGCAGTTTGTGCCGGAGGAGGAAAACAAAACACCTGTGGACGGGCGCAGTTATGAGACCGACGGGCAGAGTTTTGGCCCGGTGCACCGGCAGCAGTCTTCCGGTAAGACCGGCTGGGAACTGGATCAGGAGCTGCAGCAGATTTATGCCCGCGAGTTTGGCATGAGCCGAGAAGATATGGAGGATCAGGAACGGCGCAAGTGGCTGAAAAAGAAATCCGACGCGCCGAAGCCGAATGTGGTAAAATATGATAAGAAAGGCAATCCGATCTATCCGGCAAAGGGGCCGCAGGAAGAATATTTGATCGTGGATGGTTACAATATTATTTTTGCATGGAAAGACTTAAACGAACTTTCCCGTGTCAATATTGATTCCGCAAGGGACAAGCTTTTAGATATTTTGAGCAATTATCAGGGGTATAAAAGCTGTCCGGTGCTGGTAGTGTTTGATGCATACAAGCGTAAGGAACATCCGGGCGCCAAAAGCAAGTACCACAATCTGGATGTGGTCTACACGAAAACCGATGAGACCGCGGATGCGTTTATCGAGCGCACCGTGCATGAGATCGGGCACAAGTACCGCGTCACGGTTGCGACAAATGACGGGCTGGAGCAGCTTACCGTCATGAGTCAGGGCGCGCTGCGCATGTCGGCGGACAATCTCCGGGAGGAGATCGAGCGGTTGAGCCGGCTGGAGTATGAAAATTATCTGGCAAGCCAGAAACGATAAGTTTGAAGAATCTACATACAATATCATTAAAAAATACAAAGAAAAAGAAATTCTCTGTAAAAATAACTTGAAAAACAGGAGATATAAAAGGTTGAAAAGCCTTGAATTTTAATAAAAACACCTGATTATATGAGGAGGAAAATAAAATGTTCGTAGCAGAAGATATGTATCAATTAGGAAGTCAGCGTTCGGCAATCCGTGAATTATTTGAGTATGGTAAGCAGCGTGCAGCAGTTGTGGGAGCGGAAAATGTCTATGATTTTTCCCTCGGAAACCCGACTGTACCGGCACCGGACTGCGTCAATGAGACCATCTGTGACCTGACACACAAACTTGATTCCATTTCCTTACACGGATATACTTCTGCACAGGGAGATATCGAGACGAGACAGGCAATCGCAGATTACCTGAACAAGACGTATGAGACTGCGTTTTCGGCAGACAACTTTTACCTGACCATGGGAGCCGCCGCTTCGTTATCCGTATGTTTCCGTGCACTTACCACTTCACCGGAAGATGAGTTCATCACGATCGCACCGTTTTTCCCGGAGTACCGTGTGTTTGTGGAAGCCAACGGCGCAAAGCTTGTCGTGGTACCGCCTCACACCAGCGATTTCCAGATTGATTTTGATGCAT
>URYB01000094.1 GCA_900552085.1 uncultured Lachnobacterium sp. | reverse complement strand
CCGGCTGCCAGATACCAACTGTGTATGTTTTTCCATCGCCTGATGATCCTTTGCCTGCCTGTGTGGAACCATTGTCTGCGCCACATGCACCAAGAGACATTACCATTGTAGCTGCCATAGCAGCTGCTACTACTTTTCCAAATTTTTTCATAATATTTTTCTCTCTTTCTTTTTTATTTATACGTACTAGTTGTTATTATATAAATTTGTGTATAAAATGTCAATTTTATTAGGTATTTTTACACAGAAAAAGGCCCCGCTTTCTCCACGAAAAGTGACGCCTTTGTCAGTTTTATTCACTTATTTGCCCATATCTCCTACAGGAAAATGTATTTGCAGACAAATAATACTGCAAGAATATACATAAGGGGTGTAATTTTCTTTTCTTTTCCACAGATCAGATTGATAATCACATAGGAAATAACACCGATTGCAATACCTTCTGCAATGCTGTACATCAGTGGCATGGCAATCAGGCAAAGATATGCCGGAATTGCCTCGGTAAGATCCTCAAAATCAATTTTTACGATTGCAGATATCATAAGGAATCCAACGAAAATAAGCGCCGGTGCCGTTGCAAATCCCGGAATCGCCTTAAAAATCGGTGCAAACAAAATGGAAATCAGGAATAAAAATCCGGTAACCACAGAAGAAAGTCCGGTTCTTGCTCCTGCACCTACACCAGCAGAGCTCTCAACAAACGTAGTCGTTGTAGAAGTTCCAAGGACAGCTCCTGCAGAAGTTGCGATTGCATCTGCAAGCAAAGCCTGTTTTACTCTCGGAAGCTTTCCATCTTTATCAAGCATTCCCGCTTTGTCGGACACACCAATCAGTGTTCCGAGCGTATCGAACATATCTACGAACAGGAATGAAAATAATACAACAATAAAATTGAAGATTCCGACATTGTGGAAATCTGCGCTAAAACATTGACCAAATGTCTTTGTAATGGCAGAGAAATCTGTCATTTCCAACGTTGGATATAATGAATAATAGCCAGCTTTTACATCAACCTGATAGATACCGGTCACCTGACAGAGCATACCAAGAATCCATGTCACAAGAATGCCGATGAGAATGGATGCTTTCACTTTTTTGATATACAAAATCGCAGTAACCATCAATCCGATCAATGCAAGCACCGCACAAATTCCTTCGGTATGCCAGTTCTCAGCAAATTTCACACCAGATAACAATGTAGACTCATTTGACACTACAATATGTGCGCCCTGTAATCCGATAAATGCGATAAACAGACCAATTCCCGCACTGACACCTTTTTTGAGTGTCGTAGGAATGGCATTAAAGATAGCTTCACGCACATTGGTAAGTGAAAGTACAATAAAGATAATTCCTTCGATAAACACTGCCATAAGTGCCACTTGCCAGGAATATCCCATATCGTTGCATACCGTATATGCAAAATACGCATTCAATCCCATACCCGGAGCCAGCGCAAACGGATAATTTGCAAGAAGCGCCATCGCCAGCGTTCCGACAAACGCTGCAAGGCAGGTTGCAATCAGAACAGCTGTCTTATCCATTCCTGCATCTGCAAGCATTGTCGGGTTAACCGCCAGAATGTACGCCATCGTCATAAACGTGGTAATACCCGCTAACACTTCGGTTTTTACATCTGTGTGATTTTCTTTTAGTTTGAAAAATTTTTCTAACATGTTCCCTCCTGTCAATCATCTATGATCCACATGTATTTATTTTGTCTCTTCTTCCGCCTTTACTTCCTTACGGATTGCTTTTGTACGGATTTCCTCACAAATCTGACTGATAAACTCAGAAAGAGGCTTCACTCCCTCATCTCCGGCAAAGCGGCTTCTTACCGATACTGTGCCATCTGCTTCTTCCTGCTGTCCGACAACCAGCATGTATGGCAGCTTGTCCAGTCTTGCTTCACGGATCTTGTATCCGATCTTCTCGGCACGGTTGTCAACTGTCACATCCACACCGTTCTTCTTCAATTCTGCTGCAACGGAATTTGCGTACTCCATATACTTCTCAGAAATCGGGAGTACACGAACCTGCTCCGGACAAAGCCATGTCGGGAATTTGCCGGCATATTTTTCGATCAGCCATGCAAGTGTTCTCTCATAACATCCAAGGGATGTTCTGTGGATGATATATGGACGGATCTTGTCTCCATTCTGATCAATATAGTACATATCAAAATTTTCAGCGATCGCACAATCCAGCTGAATGGTTACCATAGTATCTTCCTTACCATATACATTCTTTGCCTGAATATCGATCTTTGGTCCGTAGAATGCGGCCTCGCCATCCGCCTCAACAAAGTCTACACCCTTTTCACGGAGAACTTCACGCAATGCTTCCTGTGTGCGGTTCCAGTAATCATCATCTCCAAGATACTTTTCTTTATTCTTTGGATCCCATTTGGAAAGACGATAGGTCACATCTTCTTCCAGTCCCAGTGTGTTGAGTACATAATAAGACAGGTCAAAGCATCTCTTTAACTCTTCCTCTGCCTGATCCGGACGAATAACCAGATGCGCCTCTGAAATCGTGAACTGACGCACACGGGTAAGTCCGTGCATTTCTCCGGAATCCTCACAGCGGAACAGTGTCGAAGTCTCACTCATTCGATATGGGAGATCCTTGTATGAGTGCTGCTCATTCTTGTATACATAATACTGGAACGGACAGGTCATCGGGCGAAGTGCGAGAACTTCTTTATCCTTCTCTTCATCACCGAGAACGAACATACCGTCTTTGTAATGATCCCAATGGCCGGAAATCTTATATAAATCGGACTTTGCCATCAGAGGTGTACGTGTTCTCACATAGCCCCAGTCGTTATCCTCAAGATCTTCGATCCAGCGCTGCAGCTTCATGATCATCTTTGTTCCCTTTGGTGTAAAAAGCGGAAGTCCCTGACCAATCACATCCACAGTGGTGAACAATCCCATCTCACGACCCAGACGATTGTGATCACGGAGTTTTGCCTCTTCAAGCTTTGTAAGATGTTCTTTTAATTCATCCTTCTTATTAAAAGCAGTACCATAGATTCTCTGTAAACGCGCCTTGTCAGAATCACCTCTCCAGTATGCCATGGAAGAAGAAATCAGCTTATATGCTTTCACTCCCTTGGTGCTCATCAGATGGGGTCCTGCACATAAATCAACGAATCCTCCCTGATCATAGAAAGAAATTTCAGAACCTTCCGGCAGTTCCTCGATCAGTTCTACCTTGTACGGTTCGTTGCGATCCTGCATGAATTTGATTGCCTCTTCTCTCGGAAGTGTAAACCTTGTAATCTCATGGCCTTCCTTGATGATTTTCTTCATCTCAGCCTCTAAGTTATCCAGATCCTCGCGTGAAAACGGCTCTGCATCAAAATCATAGTAAAATCCATCATCAATTGCCGGTCCAATGGTAACTTTTGCATTTGGGAAAAGGCGTTTTACAGCCTCAGCAAGAATATGGGATGCCGTATGACGGATGACACGAAGTCCCTCCGGGTCACTTGCTGTCACGATATTCAACTCGCAGTCCCCGTTCAGCTCTGTTCGAAGGTCAACGATTTCTCCATCAACTTCTCCTGCACATGCAACTCTGGCAAGTCCTTCACTGATGTCTTTTGCAATCTCATAAACAGATTTTGCTTCACTGTACTCTTTGACAGAGCCATCTTTTAATGTGATTTTCATTGTATTTCTCCTTTATTCTCATAACAATATCACCAACGAAACAAAAAGCCCCGGCATCAGTTTTCTCTGATACCGGGGGATAAATTCTGTTCCACCCAGTCACACTGTCATTTATTTTCAGACAATATTAGCGACCGCAGCACTTCTTGTATTTCTTACCGCTTCCGCAAGGACATGGATCGTTACGTCCGATTTTCTTGCCGACAATAACGGTACCGGACTTCTTCTGCTCCAGATAAAGCTTATGCTTTGTCTCTGCATCGAAGATTTCGTCCCACATCGGAAGATTGTAAAGCCAATCTGCACGTGCATCTACCATGTTCTTATAAAGTTTCTCTTTATCAAAAGCAAGACTTACCTTTGTATCCTCTTCCATGGTCTCAATTGGATTTGGTTCAACAAGACTCTCATTGATTCCGTCTAAGAATCCAGCCATCTCTAAAATTGACAGACCATACTTGTCTGCAAGTTCCTTAACCGTACCTTCTACCACTTCATCCGGATTTGTAAGGAGCTTCTCATATACCCCCTTCTCCAAGAGAAAATATCTCTGCCAGAACTTCTGAAGCTCAGCCTGGTTCGCTTTCTCATTGTAAGCAATCTTCTGCCACTCTTGCAATATAGCCATTTTTATACCACCTTTATCAAATATGAATTCATGGATAACTCACATGTACTCCTATTATACCAAAAGAACGTACATTTTCCAAGTAATTTTTATTTTCCATAAAAAGGTCCGGTAAAAGTACTTTAAAGAATGTCAATATATTCTCCTGCCAGTGCTTTGTTCATGCTGCGGACGGCACAGAATTTACCGCACATACTGCAGGTATCACTGTGATCGTCTTCCGGACTCCGGCTGTCGCGGATTGCTTTTGCGGTCTCCGGATCAATTGCACATGCATACTGTGCATCCCAGTCAAGCACTCTGCGGGCATCCGCCATCTTATCATCGATATCTCTTGCTCCTGGAATACCTTTTGCAATATCCGCTGCATGCGCTGCGATTTTTGAAGCAATGATTCCCTGCTTCACATCCTCCACATTCGGCAAAGCCAGATGTTCTGCCGGTGTAACATAGCACAAAAATGCCGCACCATTCATCGCAGCCACCGCGCCTCCAATCGCACTTGTAATATGATCATATCCCGGCGCAATGTCTGTAACAAGCGGTCCCAATACATAAAACGGTGCACCCATACAGATACTCTGCTGCACTTTCATGTTGGCAGCCACCTGATCGAGCGGCACATGTCCCGGTCCTTCTACCATCACCTGCACATTATGTTCCCACGCACGCTTGGTAAGTTCTCCCAGACGCACCAGTTCCTCAATCTGGCACACATCTGTGGCATCCGCAAGGCATCCCGGACGGCATGCATCGCCCAGAGAAATGGTCACATCATGTTCCTCACAGATTTCAAGAATTTCATCATAATGCTCATAGAACGGATTTTCCTCTCCGGTCATCGTCATCCATGCAAACACGAGACTTCCACCACGACTTACAATGTTCATCTTTCTTTTATGTTTTTTTATCTGGTCAATAGTTTTTCTTGTAATTCCACAATGCAGTGTCACAAAATCCACACCGTCTTCCGCATGCATACGCACTACATCAATAAAATCCTGCGCGGTCAGTGTTGCCAGATCCCTCTGATAATGAATCACGCTGTCATAAACCGGAACCGTACCAATCATTGCAGGACACTCGCTGGTAAGCTTGCGGCGAAACGGCTGCGTATCTCCATGGCTGGACAGATCCATGATTGCCTCTGCTCCCATATTTACAGCGCTCATCACTTTCTGCATTTCGATATCATAATCTTTGCAATCTCTCGACACGCCAAGATTGACATTTATTTTCGTACGAAGCATGCTTCCCACGCCTTCCGGATCTAACGATTTATGATGCTTGTTTGCGCAAATTGCTACTTTTCCTTCTGCTACCAGCTTCATAATCTTCTCGACCGGCATATGTTCCTTTTCTGCTACGGTTTTAATTTGTGGTGTGACAATTCCTTTTCTTGCCGCATACATCTGCGTTGTGTAAGTACTCATCTCTTCTCTCCTGTTTTCTGGGCATCAGCTCATTTAGTGTAAATTTAATTTTCAACCGTTTTCAAACAGTACCAACGAGCACAAAACATTTCATCAAAAAAAGAAGAGATGCCGGAACATCTCTTCTTACTACGCATACAGATATTGTTCCCTACGTTGGCATTGTCCAAATCAGGTTATGGGTCGAAACCACACAGTTTCCTCTCAGCCGGCTTTTGCCAGCTCCCCGTTTATAGGTTTAGTTCATTATACACTCGCATCCAATAGAATGCAATGCATTTTCTTTATTTCGTGGAAAGATTTGCTTTTTCTTTCAGTGACTCTTTATTTTCTTTTGCAGCTTCTTCTGCATCTTTCGATGATTTCTTTATCAGCCTGTAAATAAAACCATAGGCCCAGATCAGCACCGGAATAATAAACGATGCGACGATAGATGCCTGAAACATCCGCATCGTATTTGAATTATCTACAATCGCACAAATCAAAGTAATCACATATAGGGATAACAGTACGACGATGCCCAATATTGCAAGAATCTGCTTTGCTTTCTTCATGATAAACCTCCTGTCACGCATTCACATTTTGTGAATCTCTCAACGCTTTTTATCATATCGAAATAATATTCTTCCGTCAACCAGTGTTTCTCCCTGTTTTTGTAATTTTGACTTATTTTGCACATATTTTATTCTGTTGTTTCCTCTGTTTCTGTATCTTCCTTTTTAACCAGAGTATCCACGGTCTTTGAAAATGTATCGTTCAAAGTCGAATCTACAAGATAGACAGCATCATCACCTTCCATCTTCAGATAGTACTCACTGACCATATCGTTATAGTCTCCAATATAAAATGTCGTTGTTTTATCTCCAACTGTAACCGTTATGGTATTCTGCGGTTTATCGAGCCCGTAATCCGAAAGGGAATCATAGGAATCCAATGTTTCTAATGCTATAACACCATTTAATTTTTCAATCATAGTGTTGATACTGTCGGCATCCAGTTGCAAAGAATTGTCATCATCATACTTCCAGTCATCCCCATCCCTGGTATAAGCATACGTTTTTCCATCCACCTCATAGGAAAAAGCATCTACCTTGTCAGCAGCAATTTCGGCGATGGTTGTCTGTCCTTCTGTCTCGCTGTCTTTCTGCTTTTGTTCCTCCTGTTTTGCCATATGGGACACAAGAAAATATGCCCCAATGCACAAAACAAGAACAACCAGAATCAGAATCATCTGTATCTTCTGTTTTTTCATTATTTCTTTCTCCTTACCATAAAAATCACAATTCCGAGTATAAGAAGAATAATTGGTACAACAATTGTAAAGGATAATCCTAACAGAATTGCATACATTGCAGATACCGTTATATTGCTAAGTGTATACTCTTTCTCTGGAATCACACTTCCTGCACTGTCCGTTTCGCCCACAAGTGTATTTACAGCATCCGAAAACAGTGTAACGTTATTTGCTGTTACATTTGTAGCCTGATCACTGAAAATGTACGAACTTCCAAATACGAGCAACTGGGTCGTTGTGTCATCGTCCACCTGATCCTCGACTGCCAGACCAATGGAAAACGGTCCTTTGTCGTCTCCATCTTCATATCCATAATCCTGCATATTGTTTGGATCATTTTTACAAACCGCACTGTCGCTTGTATCCATCAGCGAAGTGTATGTCGTTGTATCCGTACTTTCCGGATACGTAATTCCGCAGGTGACCGGAAGATAAATATAGTTACCTCCAATATTGCTGGTATAACTGCTACTGTTTACCTCAGGAAGAATATACAACGGACCACCCATCTGATAATAATGTTGCGCATCATTTTCCGCAATCACACCACTGGTAATACTTACATTATAGGTTTCAAGAATCTTATCAAAGTTAGGAAGTTCATTCTCGGTATAAGATCCTACAACAATCGCTTTACCACCTGCTTTGAGATAATCAATCACTTTCTGTGCGTCTTTCTCATTATAATCCTTTTGTGGTGCATTAATAATAATTGCAGAAGCATCCTCCGGAACACTTTCTTCATTTAATAGTTCGATACTTGAAAGTGTCATATTCGCTTTCTTAATTGCGTCCTCAAACGCACTGCCAACCGCGGTTTCATCATGCCCGGTAATCTGATATACGACCGGAAGTTTATCTGAATCCATGGTCACATACTCGATGGCAGATGTCAGCTGTCCTTCTGCATCAAAACCTACCAGATCATTTGTGTACGAATATGTGGATGAATCCATATTCGTTTCGTAATGATAAATATCATAATAATCAATGACCTTTGAGCGCTGATCACTGACCACGATCAGACTGTTAGTATTTGGCGCTGTATCTGTATAATCCTGATAAAAATACGGTTTTTTCGAAGGATTGATATATTTAATCTTGATATGATTTGATAAATCTTCATAGCGTTTCAGCACTTCATCAATCTGTGCATCTTTTTTATTTTCTGCTACCAACGCATAAATGGTAACATCTGTATCCAGTTTTTTGACCGCTTTCTTTGTATCTTTGGTAATGGAATACAACTTAGAATAAGAACAGTCAATAGAAGTCTTATCTGTTGGAATTGTATTGACTACCAGATTGACAGCAACCGTAAGTGCCATTGCTACCGCAATAAATGACACAGAAAATACACCGGTAGAAAATGTCTTTTTACTGATGCTCCAGCGTCGTTTCTGAATCGACTGTACGGTAAGGAAATTCAACAGGGCGATCACGGTAAGATAATATACAACCGCAGTAATATCCAGACATCCACCTGCAAATTTCTCAAATGGTGAATAAATATCAAAACAATTCATAATCTTCGTAAGAAGATTTCCATCCGAAGAAATGATTCCGGTAATTCCTTTCATCATATAGCTGACGAAAAGTACTACAAAGGAAAGAACAGCCGCAATGACCTGGCTCTCCGTCAAAGCCGAAATAAACATACCGACTGCGATGCTTGCGCATCCATAAAGCCAGAATGCCAGAATCGAAATGTAGCTCTCCCCCATCGGTACTGTTCCAAATATAGACAGAATCAA
>URYB01000093.1 GCA_900552085.1 uncultured Lachnobacterium sp. | reverse complement strand
AGTATGTAAAACCAATCGCAGTAGTAAACAGCAACTTGGCAGAAGGCGTGTATGCAGCCAGTGGTGATTGTTATACTGTAAGTGCAAATATTACACAGACACCGGCAGAAGGCAGACAGTATTATGTAATTCATATGGATGGCTCTCATGCGGCAACAGATGGTCACCATAGTACACAGCAGATGTTGACATTGACATTTAACAAACCGGTTACTTATGTTAGTTCTAATGGAACATTGGCAGGTGGCGATGGAACAAACAGTATTAATATTTCATATAGCTATCATAACAATGCAGGAGACAATATTGGCTTAGGTGATGTGAACGTAAGCGCAGCAGATGGTTTAGCAGTAACAGGTGCCGTGCTTTCATGTAACCATGAGTGTGCACAGCATAAATAAAGTGGCATAGAGGTGAGTATAATGAAAACATATGAGAAACCGTTAGTAATGGTAAATAATGATTTGGCAGAAGGTGTATATGCAGCCAGTGGTGGAACATCGGTTACAGTTCCTACATTAAGAATAACTTCTGATAATGGCTTCGGTTATGGTCAGGCAGTCTTTGACTACAATTTTGGCGATTTGGCTGGTAAAAAGGTTGTGATGAAGGTTGTTTATAACAAGAAGATTGACAATGGTTGGACAGGAGCGACTGGCAACCATACAGTGAATGGAAATACTCTTGTAATTTCTTATTCACAAGCACCTAGTAATGATACTGTGTATATAGATGTACAAAGTGGTGGAATTAGTGGAATTGAGATTACAGCATTTAGTGTCAGAGCTGAATAATTGAAAATGAAAAGCGGCGAATGCATCAGGTATTCGCCGTTTTTTTACTTTCACTCTAAAAATCTTTAACCATCCGTTCAATCTCATCTTCATCCAACACCACGCATTTCTTATCCCGAATCGCATAAACTCTTTGACAGATATTCAACACCGTCGGGCGGTGTGTCGTGACAATACATGTCCTTGGGTAATCATCTTTCATAATATTTTTTAATACTGCACGTTCGGTAGCAACATCCAATGCGGACGTAGCTTCATCCAGCAACAGAATTGGCGATTTGCGCAGCAGTGCGCGTGCGATGGAAAGTCGCTGGGCCTGACCTTCGGAAAAGCCGCCGCCGCGCTCCTTAATTTCACTGTTGATGCCGTCGGACAATCGTTCGACAAATTCCCATGCACAGGCAGCCTTTAAAGCTTCGATGATTTCATCGTCGGTAGCGTCTGGTTTTACGACACGCATATTTTCTGCAATTGTGCCGGAAAACATCGTGTTTCCCTGCGGCACATAGGAGAAAAGTTTTCGCGCGGAAGCAGTCAGTGGAAGGCTTTCCGAAGAACCATCTGCCGATATGGAAGAGAGCGTGCCTTCGCCGGACTGTGGACACAAAAGCGCCAGAATCAGGCGGAGCATTGTTGTCTTACCTTCGCCGGAAGGACCGACCATAGCGATGATTTCATGTGGATGTGCCTCGAGATCCGCATGTTCAAACACTTCGGTGTTGTTGTGGTAAGCATAACTGATATCATGCAATTCCAGACTGATGCCGTCTCCATGATGCTTTTCTGCAAAACAGGAGAAGTCATCATCTAAGGAGTAATCTTCCTGCGGCATTTCCAGAATGTCCATCAGACGTCCCGCGGAGGTTGTCAGGCTGATGGCGGAAGGAACCATGTTGATCAGTGAATTTAGCGCACCTGTCAAAGTACCGGACAGGGAGAGGAAAAGCGTCATCGTACCGTAGGTGATCGCACCACTCCACACGCGGTAAATTCCCCAGCCATAAGAACTGTAAGAAACTAAAAGCCCAACAATGGACATGATAAAAGAAGTTACCATGGACATCTTCTGGAAATCGAGACGCATGGAAATATAGTCCTTCTGGAGATTTTTTAACTTCTCAATATAGGTAGTGATCGCACCGAATGCCTTGATCGTCTGGATGTTGGAAAAAGCTTCCTGATTGAATCCGGACATTTTTGCATTCATGGCAGCACTTCGTTTGTTGTTGTTTACCATGCGGTTCATCAGCGTGCGGGACATGAGCAGCGATACCGGAATGCCGATAAAGGAAAAAATCGCAAACGTCCAGTCCTGATAGATCACGATCGCAAAGGCGCTGATGAATTTGAATACATTAATGATTAGGTTCGGAATCCAGCTTAAAATACCACTGGAAATTGTCGAGGCATCGGAACTCCAGCGCGTCAGCAGATCACCGGTATGATAATTGGTAATAGATTCCCAGTCGGTGACCAGCATTTTGGAAAAAATGTCAGCTTTGATTTCTGCATCGACTTTCAGGCTGATCCAGTTGGAAGCATAACTTGTAATCAGGCTGACCAGCGTATTACCGATGGACAGACCTACCATAAGACAGAACGTCTGGACAAGTTTTCCGGTCTGGTGTCCGGTGATGATGTCGACGAGGTCTTTGGAAACCACACTGCTTCCCAGACCGACGACTGTGCCGAATAGACCGAGTGCTGTATAAAAAATCATCGCCAGCCAGTAGTGTCTTGCGTATTGATAAATCCATTTGGTCTGCCGGAGCATATCTTTTAGCATGCCCTCTTTGATGCGGACATGAATATGTTTTAAAGTGTCTAACATGTTGCAGTACCTTTCAAGTAATCATCGATGGCATCTTTCATAGTGGCAGCTGCCTCATTTTCCATATTACAGCAGAGTCGTGCCACGTAGATTTCAGAAGATAATTTTTCCGAAAAAAACAAATTTGAGTGAAGCAGATCTTTTGTCCAGGACGGCGAAATGAGCCGCTGGGAAACAAGAAGCGCTTTTTCGTGTACCGCTAAAGATTCTACATGGTTTTCCGGTGCCTGCTGCAGCAGAATGATACCTCCGAGCGGATATGTTTTGGTGTCAAAAATCCCGGAAGTTCCGCACCACGGAAGACCGTAGACCACAGGTGTCCCATCTTTGAATGACAAAAGGTTGAGATCACCGTTGATCAATGGTGTGTCATAAAGTTTATGCCACAGATTCGTATGGGTGGATTTCCCAGTGCCGGACGGACCGGAAAAAAGCCAGACTTTTTCGTTATAAAAAATAGAAGCGGAATGCAGTGCGAAGATACCGCTTTTCTGCGCCCGGTAAAGATAAAAAAGCCGCAGTGCATGAAACAGATCTTCTACCAGCTGTTCATTGCAGAATGGGGAACAGTAAATGTCTGCCTGCGTGCCATCTTTGGCAAGGCGGCCTTCATAAACATCCACCATAGAAGGAAACAGGAGGGTATAGGAATCGCCAGCGTCTATAACATAAAGATCCTGATTGCGTAAAAGCAGAGTTCCATTCTTCTTGGCGAGCGGAAAGTGATCATGAATCTGAATCGTCAGGTCCGGTTTCCGGTCGGCAGGAAGTTCAGCGGTAAAGGCGTCGAATTTGTCCGAAAAAAGCGCCTTTTTTCCACGAAGAGCGACATAGAGTTCTCCGATGCGCAAAACCTTACAGAGCGGTTCCGGTTGTGCAGGAGCTGCGTAGCCTGTGACCATACCGTGTGCACTGAGCTCAGAAAGGAATGCTTCCATATCTTCTTTGAAAGAAGGAAGATCCTCTGGAGTTCCTTCAAAGTAATCGCAGAAATTATGTAGCAACGTTTCCGGTGTTGTTTCCTGTGCTATAGAATTCCAGAGAAATACACCGGTATCGTTGAGTTGTACGCCTCGTTTTAAGTCAGCAATATTTTGTCCGTATGGGAGCAGATAAGGTACACCTGCAATGGTTTCCAAAAGATATCCGTCTGCCTGTTTCATTTGTCCCTCCAAAAGTGCCTGTATCTGAAATTGTTTCAGGCATTATTTATATCTGATTATAGCATTTTTACGGGCAAAATGCTATGATGGATGAGAAAACAAAAATGAATATAACAGGGAAAGAAAAAGAAGAGATTGAAGGAAAAAACAACGGAACGAATTGATATAGAAAAGCTTTTAGAAGATGGAAAAATCATACAGATCCAGCCACAGGGGTACAGCATGTATCCGCTGCTTTTTCCAGGGCGGGATGCGGTGCAGATAGAGAAAACGGATATTACAAAAGTAAAGAGAGGAGACGTCCTTCTGTATCGAAGAAAGGAGGGAATCCTCGTATTACACCGTGTGTACCGCAGGCAAAAAGACGGACTGTATATGGTGGGGGATAATCAGACAGAAATCGAGGGACCGCTTGCGCTCAGTCAGGTAAGGGGCAAAATGATTGCTGTCCAAAGAAACGGAAAAAGCTTTTCCACAGCGAATCCGTTTTATGTGATTTTCAGCCGGATATGGCTGATTTTACGGCCATTTCGCCCGGTTATTTCCAAAATAATACATAAAGTACGTCCTTTTCGTGATACAAATTAAAAAAAAGCTTGTAAAATCAGCATTCTCTATGCTATAATGCTTAAATGACTGTAGTGGTCGCAGTATGCCCTTTTGTAAAACGGCATACAAAGGATAAAGAGTGTACATGGAATTGATATATATAAGGAGGAAACAATTAAAATGAGTGTACAGGTTGAAAATTTAGAGAAGAATATGGCAAAGCTTACCATCGAGGTTCCGGCAGAAGAGCTGGAGAAGGCTATGGAGGCAGCTTACCAGAAACAGAAGAAACAGATCAGCGTTCCTGGTTTCCGTAAAGGAAAAGTTCCGAGAGCTATGATCGAGAAGATGTATGGTGCAGGTGTATTCTATGAAGACGCAGCCAACACCCTGATGCAGCAGAATTACCCATCTGCAGTAGATGAGAGTGGAATCGACATCGTATCCCGCCCAACTGTAGACGTTGTACAGATCGAGAAAGGAAAGCCTTTCATCTTTACAGCTGAGGTTGCTGTTAAGCCAGAGGTTACACTCGGAAAATACATGGGAGTAACAGTTACAAAGATTGATACTACCGTAACAGATGAAGAAGTTGACGCTGCATTAGAGCAGGAGCGCAACAACAATGCAAGAACAGTTACTGTAACTGACAGACCGGTTGCAGAAGGTGATACAGCTGTTATCGATTTCGAGGGATTCGTTGACGGTGTTGCATTCGAAGGCGGCAAGGGAGAGAATCATCCATTAGAGATCGGTTCTCACACATTCATCGATACATTCGAGGATCAGTTAGTTGGAAAGAATGCTGGAGATGAGGTTGAAGTTAACGTAACATTCCCAGAGCAGTATCAGGCAGCTGACCTTGCTGGAAAGCCAGCTACATTCAAGGTTAAGATCAACGAAGTTAAGGCGAAGGAACTTCCTGAGTTAGATGATGAGTTCGCACAGGATGTATCTGAGTTCGATACTTTAGCTGAGTACAAGGAAAGCTTAAAGAAGAACCTTGAAGAGAAGAAAGAGAACGAAGCTAAGCGTACAAAAGAAGACGAAGCAGTTCAGAAGATCATCGACAAGTCCAAGATGGATCTGCCAGAGGCAATGATCGATACACAGTGTGAGACAATGGTAGAAGAGTTCGCTCAGAGAATCGCACAGAGTGGTCTGTCAATGGATCAGTATTTACAGTTCTCAGGACTTACCATCGACGGATTAAAGGAGCAGGTTCGTCCAGAAGCTATCTCCCGTATCCAGGGAAGCCTCGTTCTTGAGCAGATCGCTAAGGAAGAGAACATTGAAGTTACAGACGAAGACGTAAACGCAGAGATCGAGAAGATGGCTGCAAACTATGGTATGGAAGCTGATAAGCTCAAAGAGTACATGGGAGACGCAGAGAAGGATTCCATGAAGAAAGAACTTGCAATTACAAAGGCAGTAGATCTTGTAATGGCAAACGTTAAGGAGAGAGCTAAGGCAAAGAGCAAGAAGGAAAAGGAAGCAGAAGCTGAGGCAGAAGCATAATTCCAGTTGCTTAAATGAATGATATAGACTGGTCTGGGCAAAACCAGACCGGTCTTTTACACTTTTATTAAGGAGGCGTTTTTCTATGAGTTTAGTACCTTATGTCATTGAACAAACGAGCAGAGGCGAGAGAAATTATGACATCTACTCCCGTTTATTAAAAGACAGAATCATCTTTCTTGGAGAGGAAGTAAATGAGACAACAGCAAGCCTTGTAGTTGCCCAGCTGTTATTCTTAGAGTCCGAGGATCCGGGAAAGGATATTCAGTTATATATCAATTCCCCAGGCGGAATGGTGACTGCAGGTATGGCGATCTATGACACCATGCAGTATATCAAATGTGATGTGTCTACCATCTGTATCGGTCTGGCAGCAAGTATGGGAGCATTCCTTCTTGCAGGTGGAGCAAAGGGCAAGCGTTATGCGCTTCCGAACGCAGAGATTATGATCCATCAGCCATCCGGTGGAGCAAAAGGTCAGGCAACCGAAATCGAAATCGCAGCAGAGAATATCTTAAAAACAAAGAAACGTTTGAACGAAATTCTTGCTGAAAATACAGGAAAACCTTACGAGGTTATCGCAGCAGACACTGAACGTGATCATTATATGTCCGCACAGGAAGCTGCTGATTATGGTTTGATTGATGGTGTGATTACAAAAAGATAATGTAACATCCTCTACGATAATTTAAGAGGCGTTACCTGATGCCTCTGGCCAAAACTGCCAGAGGTATTCTTGAATAAGGGGTAGGCATCCCAAGCATAAGGAGTGAATTATGGCAGGAAAGAATGATGGAAAAATTCGCTGCTCTTTTTGCGGCAAAACACAGGATCAGGTAGGAAGACTGATCTCTGGACCAAATGGCGCATATATCTGCGATGAGTGTGTAGATATCTGTGCAGAAATTATTGACGAAGAAAATTTCGATGAGAGCAAGAACTCTTCTGCAAAAGAGGATATCAATCTGATAAAGCCGGAGGAGATGAAGGCATTTCTGGACGATTATGTGATCGGACAGGATCAGGCAAAGAAGGTGCTCTCTGTTGCAGTATATAATCATTACAAGCGTGTGCTTGCAGGAAATGATCTGGGTGTGGAACTTCAGAAGAGTAATATTCTTATGCTGGGACCGACTGGTTCCGGTAAGACACTTCTGGCACAGACACTGGCACGCGTGATCAATGTTCCGTTTGCAATCGCAGATGCGACAACTTTGACAGAGGCCGGTTATGTAGGTGAGGATGTGGAGAACATTCTTCTGAAACTGATTCAGGCCGCTGATTATGATGTGGAGCGTGCACAGCATGGCATCATCTACATCGATGAGATTGACAAGATCACAAAGAAGTCAGAGAACGTATCAATTACAAGAGATGTGTCCGGCGAAGGCGTACAGCAGGCACTTCTTAAGATTCTGGAAGGAACCGTTGCATCCGTTCCGCCACAGGGTGGACGTAAGCATCCGCAGCAGGAGCTGATTCCGATTGATACCACCAATATTCTTTTTATCTGTGGTGGTGCTTTCGATGGATTGGAGAAAATTGTGGAGTCCCGTATGGATGCTTCTACCATTGGTTTCAATGCAGAAGTAAAAGCAAAATCAGAGATGAATATCAGCGATGCGTTCAAACGCGCGCTTCCGCAGGATTTTGTTAAGTTCGGTCTGATTCCGGAGTTTATTGGACGTGTGCCGATTACCGTTTCTTTGGATTCCCTGGATCGCAACGCTTTGATTCGCATTTTACAGGAGCCAAAGAATTCTCTGATCAAGCAGTACACCAAGCTGTTTGAACTTGACGGTGTGGGACTTGAGTTTAAGGATGATGCAGTGGAAGCAATTGCGGATAAGGCTTTGGAGCGCAAGACCGGAGCCAGAGGACTTCGTGCGATCATGGAGGCAGTTATGCTTGACCTGATGTACCGGATTCCGTCGGATGAGTCTATCAGCAAGTGTGTGATTGACAAAGCATTGGTAGAGAAGAATCTTGCTTTGGATGGAGGCGAAGTGCCTGCCATCGAGAAGAAAGACGAAGAAAAAGATGAGGAACTTGCGTCTTAATCAGGAGTAGATACAAGTGGAAGATAAAATATGTACAATGCCTGCGGTTGCCCTGCGCGGAATGACTATTCTGCCGGGGATGGTCGCGCATTTTGACATCAGCCGGGAACGGTCCATCAAGGCTGTTGAGACAGCGATGATGGGAGACCAGACGATTTTTCTTGTGACACAGAAGAATGCGAACGAGGAGAATCCACAGCCTTCCGATCTGTTTTCCGTTGGTGTCGTGGCGAATATCCGACAGGTGATCAAATTACAGAATGATATTGTGCGCGTTCTCGTAGAGGGAAGTAACCGCGCAGAATTATATGGATATACAGAAGAAACAGAATATATTGAGGCACGTATTATTTCTTATGAGTCACAGAACGATGAAGATCTGCCGGAGCAGGCGGCGTCTGCGATGTGCATGAGTGTACAGGAGACGTTTGCCAAGTATGCAAAGCTTCATGGAAAAATCAGCCGGGAAGTGGTGCATCAGGCAGAGGAGGAGCGTGATCTCTCACAGCTTCTCGACTATGTGGGAAATAATCTTCCCGTGCATTACGATGAGAAACAGAAGATTCTTGAGGCAATCAGTCTGACGCAGCGTTACGAGGTGCTTTTGGGCATGTTGTTGCAGCAGATCGAAGTGCTTGCCATCAAGAAAGATTTCCAGAAAAAAGTGCAGGAACGTGTCGAAAAGCATCAGAAAGAATATGTACTTCGTGAACAAATGGCTTTGATCCGTGAGGAACTGGGCGAGACGAATACGGATTCCGATGCGGAAGAGTATGAAAAGAAACTCAAGGAGTTGCAGGCTTCCAAGGAAGTAAAGGAGCGCATTCACAAGGAAATCCAGCGGTTTAAGGGAATTTCAGCAAATTCTTCCGAGAGTACGGTAAGCCGTGGCTATATTGAAACTTTGTTAGAACTTCCGTGGGAGAAAGAATCGGTCGATAACAAGGATTTAGACCAGGCGAAGAAGATTCTGGATGAGGATCATTACGGTCTGGATAAAGTAAAGGAACGCATTCTGGAGTTC
>URYB01000092.1 GCA_900552085.1 uncultured Lachnobacterium sp. | reverse complement strand
TACAAGCATGACGCCACAGGAGTATAGAAATCTTTTAGAGATATGCGACGCAAAATACAAGGCATATGAGGCAGCGGGATGCGAGATTTATTTTAATAAAAAGGATCATCTGTGGACGCTCTATGAATACGAAACCGGACAGTTTCACATACCGGAAAATGCCAAGTCAGGCATGATCTACGGTGGATGCAACTGTGGAAACTGTCATATCACGATCTCTTCAAACGGCGATGTGATGGCATGTCGCAGAGCGATGAACAGTAAGGTTGCGAATGTATTTGAGGACAGACTTGCGGACGTGTGGATCTGTCAGATGGAGCAATACCGGGATTACGAGAAGTTTGAAAAATGCAGCAAGTGTGAACTGAAAGCGTGGTGCAGAGGCTGTCCGGCTGTGGCGAACGGTACGACCGGAAGCTTTTACGGGGCAGATCCGCAGTGCTGGAAGACGAAGAATGCATTGACCGGAGAGCGGTTATAAATGGAAAATTGATGTAAGCATGGAAATGGTTCTGATAAGGGAGGGAGATGTAACAAATGGCATTTATGGAACTTGTGAAAGAAAGACATTCGATTCGAAAATACACGGACCGGCAGATTGCGCGAGAAGATCTGGAAACCATCCTTGAGGCAGGCAACCGAACTGGGGATCGCATCCTGCATCGTATCGAGAGGTTACGAGACGTTTGCTTCTGAAGAGGGAAGAAAGTACATGCGTGAGTGGGAAGTGCCGGAAGGCTATGCTTGTCAGGGGTTTGTGATTCTTGGGTATATTGACGGCGAGCAGCCACATACAAAACCGAGAAAGCCGGGGCGCGTCAGGATCATTTCGTAATTCTGGGAAAAATAACTTGTGTTTCATACATAAAGGTGGTATTTAATGTTTTTAAGGAAGAAGATGAAGAACTCTATGAACAGCAGCTTGGAAAATAAAATTTCTCAGATAAAAGAAAAACTGGTAGAGGCAGATGCTGTGGTGATTGGAGCCGGAGCAGGACTCTCCACGTCGGCAGGATTTACTTACAGCGGAGCGCGGTTTAATCATTATTTTTCGGACTTTGCACAAAAGTATTATTTTTCCGATATGTATTCCGGCGGCTTTTATCCCTATGAAACATTGGAAGAACATTGGGCATACTGGAGCCGCTATATTTACATCAACCGCTATATGGATGCACCAGAACCGGTCTATGACAGGCTGTTTGATATCTGGTAAGGGACAAGGACTATTTTGTGCTTACGACGAATGTAGATCATTGTTTTCAGAAAGCTGGTTTTGAGAAAAAAAGATTGTTCTATACGCAGGGAGATTATGGCCTTTGGCAATGCAGTCAGCCATGTTGTCAGGAGACATATGACAACAAAGAGATAGTAAAAGAAATGTTGCGGGCGCAGGGATATGATTTCTCATCGGATGGAAATTTGACAGGACCACAGGAGCAAAAGGAGAAAGAAAACAGACATATTCCTTCCAATCTGGTTCCGAAGTGTCCGCATTGTGGAAGGCCGATGACAATGAATCTGCGTGCAGATGAAACATTTGTGGAAGACGAGGGATGGCATCAGGCAGCAGAACGGTACGAAAATTTCCTTCGAACGAGAAAGAATTGCAAAATTCTTTTTCTGGAACTGGGCGTAGGGTACAACACTCCGGGAATTATAAAATATCCGTTTTGGAAAATGACCGGAACTATGCCGGAGGCAACGTATGTATGCCTGAACCATGGAGAGGCTTATGCACCGGAGGAAATCCGTAAAAAATCGCTCTGTATAAATGGAGATATTGGAGAAATATTGATTTCAATCACACAATAGAGATGATATAATGAAGCAGGAATATAAAAGCGGCAGATTTTGCCGGTTTGCAATCAGTGTAGAGATATGAGAGGTATCAATGCGTAATTTTATCATCGAACAATTTTATAAACAGCGGAGTGATTTTGAAAAATCATGTGTAGAGCGGGAGCAAAAGTACCCATTACCGGATGGGGTAAAGTGCACCGAAAATATTGCGTATGCAGCAGATGACAAAGAACATCGTCTGGATGTATACCGCCCGGAATCTATGGAGGGAAAGGTGCTTCCTATTGTCATCAATGTTCATGGAGGCGGTCTGCTTCTTGGAAACAAGGAGTTTAACAGGGGCTTTTGTGCATTGCTCTGCAAAAAAGGTTTCCTCGTATACAGTATAGAATACCGACTGGTACCGGACTGTAAGATTTTTGACCAGTTCCGGGATGTATTTGCTGCGATGGATTTTGTAAAAGAACATGCAGCAGAAGACGGGGGAGATTTATCTCACGTATACATGGTGGGCGACAGTGGTGGAGCCTGTCTGATTACCTATACGAATGCAATACAGAATAACCGGAAAATTGCCAAAGCAGCGGGTGTCCGTCCGTCGGATCTGAAAGTGAATGCTCTTGGATTGATCGGTGGCATGTTTTATACTGCAAAATTTGACAAGATTGGCATGTTTCTTCCGAAGTATCTGTACGGTAAAAATTATAAGAAGACACCATTTGGCAAATATGTGAATCCAGAAAATCCGGAACTGATCGAGGCGCTTGCTCCGGCATGGCTTGTAACAAGTCACGATGATTATTTAAGAAATTATACGATCCATTTCGAAAAAGCATTGGAGCGTGCGGGGAAAGAACATGAGCTGGTTGATTTCCCGAAAAATAAAAAACTTACACACGCATTCAGTGTGTTTGAACCATTTCTTCCGGAAAGCAGTGCTGTGATTGATATGCTTGTATAATATTTAAGACAGTTCTGATCCTGTCTTTACATCAAATTGTGATATGGAAATGCGGAATGTAAAAATGCCCGTTTTTTTAACGAAATCTATCAGGTATTGTTAAGAATACCTGGTGGATTTCTTTTTTTGCACATTTTATAATAATGTTAAAAATAAGAGAAAAGGTGGGAAAAATATGAGAAGGTTATACATGGATAATATTCGGTGGATGACGGTAGTTCTGGTTGTGTTATATCATGTAATCTATATGTTTAACGGAATTGAAACGTTTGGTGTGATCGGTCCTTTTTCCAGAGTGCAGTATCAGGATACATATCAGTATCTGGCCTATCCGTGGTTCATGCTTCTGCTGTTTGTAGTATCCGGAATGAGTGCACGATATGCGCTTGAACGGCAGACGCATGGAGAATTTTTGAAAAGCAGAACAAGAAAGGTTTTAGTGACCTCCACGCTTGGGTTGTTGGTATTCTGGTGGATACTGGGGTATTACAATATGCTTTTGAGTGGGGCATTGGATAGTTTGGCAAATGTTCCGAAACCGGTACTGTTCGTGATCATGGCGGCCAGTGGTATTGGTCCGCTGTGGTATATCCAGATGCTGTGGGTGTTTTCTGTGATTCTGGTATGGGTACGAAAGGTGGAAAGAGACAAGCTTTGGATACTGGGGGGCAAAGCTACTGTGCCATTTGTAATTTTGCTTGCACTGGTTGTCTGGGGAGCTGCACAGATTTTGAACACCCCAATGATTGTGGTATATCGTTTTGGAATTTATGGATTGGGATTTTTCCTTGGATATTTTATTTTTTCGCATGATGAGGTGATGGAGAGACTGGAAAAATGCTGGCTTTTATTGTTGGTATGTGCTTTGGCGCTTGCGGTTGCGTTTACAGTAATCTATTGGGGAAAGCCATATGCGGAACATTCCGTTTTGGACACACCATTGTGTAATGTATTTGCATGGATTGCAGTGCTTGCTGTACTGGCTGTCATGAAAAAATGGGGAGATTTTTCCAACGCTTTTACGGAATGGATGGGCAAAAAATCATGGGGCCTGTATCTGTTTCATTATTTGTTTATTGCAATGGCATCGTATTATCTGACCATGTATGCAAAAAATATTCCGGTTCCTGTGATATACTTATGTGTAGCAGTTGCCGGTTTTGCAGGAGCGTATCTGGCATATGCAATCATCAGCCGCATTCCGGTGCTCCGGTGGCTGATCTGTGGAATGGGAGGAAAAAAGAAGGATGTTTGCAGATAATTTAATCGAACTTCGAAAATTACATCACATGTCGCAGGATGAGCTGGCAGAGCAGATTAATGTATCCCGGCAGACTTTATCCAAATATGAGATCGGAGAGTCGTTGCCGGATATTGAAAAATGCAAAAAGCTTGCGGATGTGTTCGGTGTTACAGTGGATGATCTGATCAGCTATGATAAAGAAAAATCACTTGGGCTGGGGGTGCCACCGAAGGGAAAGCATGTATTTGGAATGGTAAAAGTTGGTGATAAGGGGCAGATTGTGATTCCTGCCAAGGCAAGAAAAATCTTTGACATCAAACCGGGAGATAATTTGCTTGTACTCGGTGATGAAGGACAGGGGATTGCAATTATGAAGGAACAGGGGTTGCTCGATATGTTAAAAGCAATCCGAAATTGACGTGGCAGGAGACAAATGATACACTTGTGTAGAATGAATGTTTAGAAAACGAAAAGGAGAAAAATTATGGACAACACAAACAACAAAACAGAAGTGTTCTGCGCAAGTTGTGGAGCAAAGATGCCGGCAGGAACAAAATTCTGTGTGGCATGTGGCAAGCCGGTTGGCGCACCAGCGGCACCAAATCCGAATATGGCACAGCAGCAGGCGGTATACGCACCGCAGGCAGCACCGATGCCGAAGACAAAGTTCGGTATTACCGTTGGATTATTTGCGGCAGCAATCTATTTTGCAGCAATATTTGGAGGATATGTTCCGGTACTTCTGCTGGGAGGATATGCTTTGATTGCAGAGAAAGATGGATGGCTTAAGCGTGTGGCAATTAAGGCAGTTGCTATTTTGATACTGTTTTCATTTACAGTTGCAGTAATTGGATTGATTCCAGATGTTCTTTCATGGATTGCTTCTATGGTATATCTGTTTGATGGAAGATTCAGTTACGATAAAGTAGCTCAGGTGATTGATCTGATCACAAATCTGATTGACATTTTCAGAACCTGCTTATTCCTGGTATTAGGTGTAAATGCGTTAAAGATGAAAGATGTATCTATTGGATTTATTGATAATCTGATTAACAGAAATCTGTAAAATATCAGTTCCCATACTCGAGTGTGAGTATGGGAACTTTTTTCTTTACATCAATTGTAGAATCGATTATAAGATCGACATAAACCACTCTACGGTTTTCGGATCATAGTGGGAGAAGAACAGGCTTTCTTTGCTGTCAAGCGCTTCGATCTCTGCCATATCTTTCGGTGTCAGTGTAAAATCAAAAATATCAAAGTTCTGCTGCATCCGGTCTTTGTGGACGGACTTTGGAATGACAACCACATCGCTCTGCATCAGGAAGCGGAGAGCGGTCTGTGCGGCAGTTTTTCCATGGATTCCTGAATGGATGCCTTTGCTTTTTCATAGCCGGCATTGGTGATCCATACTTTGGTTGTCAGGAAAAATTCTTCACGCGGCAGACCGCAGGAAGCGAGTGCGGCACCTACGCCTTCCTCGTTGTAATACGCCTATGCAGTGTCGATGCTGCGGTAGCCGATTTCAATGGCATCGAGTACGCAGCGCTTGGTGTCCTCCGGCGGTGTCTGGTAAACACCGTATCCGAGTTTTGGCATTTTGATTCCATTGTTTAAGGTAACATATTCCATGTTTTGAGCCTCCTTGTTTTTCATATTTGAAAAGTTTAAGTAATTGTTTGTGTGTCAATTGTTATTGTTCGAAGGTACATCTGCATTCTTTTTTTGAAATGTAGAATTACTTTCTGATTATGACTTTACAACAGTTTTCACCGAAAGTACACTATAGATATCGCAAACTGCATTTCAAAAAATGAAAAGTAGAGATAGGAGGTATGAAATGCTGGATTTATATGAGTTACGTCAGCTTGTTGCATTTGCAGAACTTGGAACATTATCGAAAGTGGCAGATCAATTTCACGTATCCACTCCGTCGATTACCCGTTCCATGCAGCACCTGGAGGAAAGTTTTGGTGTAGCATTATTTCACCGTGGAAAAAACAAAATCGAATTGAATGAAACTGGAAAGATGGCGGTGGAGTGCGGGGAAAAGTTGTTGCAGAATGCAGAACAGACGGTGGAAGCGGTGCGTACGTTTGATCAGAGAAGAAAGACGATTGTCCTCTGTTCCTGTGCACCGGCTCCGGTGTGGGAACTTCTCCGAAAGTTAAATGCGACGTATCCGGACCGGACGATCCAGTCAACCATCTGTCAGAATGAGGAAGTGCTGGCCGCATGGAAGCAGCATGCCTGTGACATTGCGGTGCTGCCGTTTCCGGTGGAAGGGGAAAAAGCAGAGGTGTTTATGCGGGAGCATTTGTATGTATGCGTGCCTCGGGATCATAAACTGGCAAGTGAAAAAACACTGACCTTTGCGGACATCAATGGGTTTAATTTCCTGCTGCGCTCGGAACTTGGATTCTGGGATACGCTGTGCCGGGAGAAAATGCCTGCATCAAAGTTTCTGGTACAGACGGATGAAGAGGTGTTTGACGAGCTGGTGGATGCCTCTTCGCTTCCGTGTTTTACAACGGATTATGGACAATTAAATATGACGGGGCATCCGTATCGGATCAATATACCACTAACTGATCCGGAGGCGGATGTGACGTTTTATCTTATGAAACACACGATGGTATTTTGATGGAAGAGGCTACTGCTTCTTTGCTATTGTTAGAGGGATTATGTCATGCTAAAATGAAATCATCAAGGGAGACAGAAAGGAATTGGTATGCGAAACAGTATGGAAAATAGTATAGAAAATAATATAGATTACGATGCTGCTGTGTTTGATATGGACGGTGTGATTTTTGATTCCGAGCGTGCGGTCATGCAGTGCTGGAAAGAACTCGCAGAAAAATATCATATTCCGGATATCGAACGGGCGGTGCTTTCCTGTACGGGAACGACGATGAAACGGACGAAGGAGATTATGCTCGAAACCTATGGAGCGGATTTCCCGTATGATACTTATGCAAAAGAGTCCTCTGCCATCTACCACAGCAGATACGATGGCGGCAGACTTCCGATGAAGCCGGGCGTTGTGGAACTGCTTACATTTTTGAAAGAAGAAGGAAAGAAAATTGCACTGGCATCTTCGACACGGAGACAGACGGTAACCAATCAGCTGAGGGATGCCGGAATTTTGGATTTTTTTGATAAAGTGATCTGTGGAGATATGGTGGAGCGCAGCAAACCGGCACCGGATATTTTCTTAAAAGCCTGTGAAGAGCTCGGGGTGAAGCCGGAGCGTGCGTATGCCATTGAGGACTCCTATAATGGAATCCGTGCAGCACACGCAGGCCATTTGCATCCAATCATGGTGCCGGATCTTCTGCCGGCAGATGCAGAGATGCAGGAAAAAGCGGAAGTGGTGTTGTCGGATCTTTTAGAAGTGATTTCGTATTTAAAAGGAGAGAATCATGGAGTATGAACACATTGTCCATTCGTTTGAACCGGTATACAACAAAGATTCCGAAATCCTCATATTAGGAACCCTGCCGTCCGTCAAATCAAGGGAAAACAATTTTTACTACGGACACAAACAGAACCGTTTCTGGAAAGTGCTGGCAACACTTTTAAAGGAGCCGGTCCCGGAGACAATTGAGGAGAAAAAAGCGATACTGCTTGCCCATCATATTGCAATATGGGATGTGATCCAAAGCTGTGACATCAAAGGCTCGAGCGACAGCAGTATTAAAAATGTGGCACCAACAGATCTTCGTATGATTCTGGAAAAAACAAACATAACACGGATTTACGCAAACGGAAACAAGGCGGGACAGCTTTATAAAAGGTACCAGTTTTCGGTCACAGGAATCGAAGCGACAGTGCTTCCGTCCACAAGTCCCGCCAATGCCGCATGGTCGCTCGCGCGGCTGTGTGAGACCTGGGGAGCAATTCTCCAGGGCATATAGGCCGTAATGGACAGGATTTCCGATTGATGTAATAATATAAGGATCGAAAGGTATTTTGTCCCTTCATTTATGATTAGAAAAAGAGGCATTTATACACATAACAATCGTTTATGTGTATGAGTGTCTCTTTTTTGGTACAAAATAGTGGCAGTGACAAAATCGAAAAGGAGTACGGGAAATGAAAGACAAAATTTTTGGTGTTCTGCAGCGCGTCGGCAGAAGCTTCATGCTTCCAATCGCGATTCTTCCGGTTGCCGGGCTGCTGCTTGGAATCGGAAGTTCGTTTACGAACGCTACCACAATTGAAACGTACGGACTCACAGCAATTCTCGGAGAGGGAACGTTGCTGCATGCGCTGCTTACAATCATGAGCAAGGTCGGAAGTGCGGTGTTTGACAACCTGCCGCTCATCTTTGCCATCGGTGTTGCGATTGGTATGGCAAAGAAGGAAAAGGAAGTATCCGCACTGTCTGCGGTGATCGCATATTTTGTTATGAATACGGCAATCAATGCGATGCTGACGTTAAACGGCAAGATTTTGGATGACGGATCGATTGCAAAAGACGTACTGGAAGGAACGATTACTTCCGTCTGCGGTATTCAGTCACTGCAGATGGGTGTGTTTGGCGGTATTATCGTAGGACTTGGCGTGGCAGCGCTGCACAATAAGTTTTACCGCATCCAGCTTCCGAATGCACTGTCATTCTTTGGAGGCACACGGTTTGTACCGATTATTTCCACAATTGTATACATGTTTGTCGGCATTTTGATGTATTTTATCTGGCCTACCGTACAGAACGGTATCTATGCGCTGGGGGGGCTTGTGACGGGCTCCGGCTATGTGGGAACCCTGATTTTCGGACTGATCAAGCGTGCGCTGATTCCGTTTGGCCTGCATCACGTATTTTATATGCCATTCTGGCAGACCGCAGTGGGCGGCACAGCGGAAGTTGCCGGACAGATGGTACAGGGCGGACAGAATATTTTCTTTGCCCAGCTTGCAGATTCTGCAAATATCACACATTTCAGCGCAGATGCCACCCGGTATTTCTCCGGTGATTTTATGCTTATGATCTGTGGTC
>URYB01000091.1 GCA_900552085.1 uncultured Lachnobacterium sp. | reverse complement strand
AATGCAGGCTCGCACCTTCCTCCACAATGATCAGTGTATGCTCAAACTGTCCTGCGCCTTTCGCGTTGAGACGAAAGTATGATTGCAACGGAATGGATACGTGTACGCCCTTTGGCACATACACAAACGATCCACCGGACCACACTGCCCCGTGCAAAGCAGCAAATTTATGGTCGTGCGGAGTGACAAGCTTCATAAAATACTTGTGCACCATATCAGCATATTCGCCCTTTAACGCACTCTCCATATCGGTATATACAACGCCCTGTGCTGCAACTTCGTCTTTGACATTATGATAGACCAGTTCCGAATCGTACTGCGCGCCCACACCTGCAAGTGATTTTCTCTCTGCCTGCGGGATTCCCAGACGTTCAAATGTCTCCTTGATATCTTCCGGCACATCTTTCCACGAGCCCTGCATTTTTGTGTTCGGGCGTACATAAGTGGCAATGTGATCCATATCCAGACCTTCGATGGATGGACCCCAGTCCGGAATTGGCATTTCATTATAAATCTGTAATGACTGAAGACGGAACTGCTGCATCCATATTGGATCTCCTTTTTCTTTGGACAGCTTGTCCACGATCTGCGGTGTCAGTCCCTCTTCCATACGATACGCATCTTTTTCCTCATCTCGGATGTCATAGATGCTGCGGTCAATATCTTCTACTTGGCTTTTTTCTCTCATTTCGCATGCACCTTTCTCTATTTTTCAAATTCCTCAAAACCGTTCTCATTGATTTCATCAACCAGAGAAGCATCTCCATTTTTGACAATCTTTCCTTCATCCATGACATGTGTCACATCAACCTGCAGGGATTCAAGAATTCTTGTACTATGTGTGATAATCAAAAGGCTTCCTTTGCAACACTCCTTATACAGTTGGATTCCCTTCGAAACGGTGCGCACCGCATCTACATCCAGTCCGGAATCCGTTTCATCCAAAATAGCCAGTTTAGGCTCGAGCATCAGCATCTGCAAGATCTCTGCTTTCTTTTTCTCACCTCCGGAAAATCCTACATTCAGATCACGCTCCGCATAAGAGGCATCCATGGAAAGCAGTTCCATGGTCTCTGTCAGTTTTTTCTTAAAATCCCACAGACGAATACGTTTTCCAGTCTTCTGCTCCAACGCATTGCGGATAAAAGCGCTCAGTGTTACGCCCGGCACTTCGAGTGGATTCTGGAAAGAAAGGAAAATGCCTTTCTTTGCACGCTCATTGGCCGGCATCTCGGTAATATCTTCGCCGTCAAAAAGGATTTTTCCGGATGTGACGGTATAACGTGGGTGACCTGTGATGGCATAGCCCAGAGTTGATTTTCCTGTTCCGTTCGGTCCCATCAGAACGTGGACTTCATCGGTGCCTACGGAAAGGTTCACTCCGTGCAGGATTTCTTTATCTTCAACGTTGACGTGTAAATCATTGATTTCTAATAAATTGTTTTTTGACATTCGTTTTTCCTCCAAAAATTTTTACGACATGCAAGAACCTTCTGTCTGGGTGTCTGCACCGCAGATCATGTCTTGCAATGTGTTACTTTCCAGGTAATCGTTTATGACGGTCTCGAGTCCTTTCCAGAATGGAAGTGTGGTACATTCTGTGGTTCGCTCACATTTCTTGCCATCATCACACAAGCAGGCAACCGGGGCGAGATTTCCTTCGATGAGCCGAAGTATTTCGATTACTTTATATTCGCATGGCTTACGCACGAGCCGATAACCGCCGCCTTTACCGCTGGCGCTCTCGAGCATTTTACCCTTTGTCAGTATGGTCATTATGCTTTCCAGATATTTCAGGGATATTCCCTGGCGGGCTGCAATTTCCTTTACCGGTATGAATTCTCCGGTATTGCGTTGCGCCAGATCAACCATGACACGCAGGGCATACCGGCTTTTTGCTGATATCATCATTTTCTTTCACCACCTCATTTGCGCCTTGATTATACTCCCTACTCCCCTACTATGTAAATAGGGGAATATGTTTTTCTTTGCATACAACAAAAAACGAGCCAAAACTCCACCTTTTTCTGAGTTTTGCTCGTCCTTTTCATTTCTTGTCTCAAATTGAATTTTATAAAATGTTACTCCTGTTCGGATGATTCCCTGATCTGTTCGTGAATCTCCTCACGGGTTTTATGCATTGCCAGTTCCAGTTCTGAATACAAAAGTTTCTCTGCAATACCGTAATACCGCTCATCCACAGTTGTCGTTTTCTTTCCCTGTTCCTGACGCACTTTCTTTCGCTGATGGAGCAGCTTCATGATCCCTACAACACGCTCCGGGTCATTGCTGGAAACCGCTGCTTTATAACTGCGTTCCCGCTCCTTTTCACTCTTAACACTTGTCTCATGGATTGCAGGAATTTTATCAATCAGTTCCTGCGCCTCCTGCTCCGTCATGACTGCACGCAACACGCCATCTGTTTTGTCCACCGGAATATACAATACAGCATTCTGATCAGATAGTGGAATCAGTTCATAATATAACTTGCTGTGGTCACTGACAAAATCTGGATTTACAATATCTTTTACTTCGCATACACCATTTGTCGATTTTACAATATAATCTCCAATGTGGTACATTACCGTCACCTCCGCTTTCTACCATCTATTTTACGCTTTCTTTCCGGTAGCTGCAAAGGCGATTTTTCACAATTTTTTCTCAATTAGTGCTATTGCAGATTGAACAAATCCGCAACGGATCGTTCATAAATCCAAATATTACATCCTCTTATACTTCAATCGTTCCACCACAAAGCACATAATCATCGCGATAAAATACGGCTGCCTGTCCTGGTGTCATCGCACGCTGCGCTTCTTCAAACTCTGCACGCAATGTTCCATCCGGCTGCGGGTACAGTACGCATGGTGCCCCTGCGTGAGAATAGCGGACCTTTCCGATTGCCGGTGTCGGTCCATCGAGTGTTTCCTCTGCCATATAATTGACATTGCTTACCCGGCAGTCCTTCCGGAAAAGACTCTCCGACTTGCAAAGTACGACCTCGTTCGTATCGGGACGTAACTCCTTGACAAAGATCGGTGTCTTTGCCGGGATTCCAAGTCCTTTACGCTGACCAATCGTATAATGGATGATTCCTTTGTGCGTTCCAAGTATATTTCCTTCCTCATCCACAAAATTGCCCGGCTGGCTCTCTTTTCCTGTCTCTCTGGTAATAAATCCCGCATAATCATGATCCGGGACAAAACAGATATCCTGACTGTCATGCTTGGTTGCAACCGGCAAACCGATGTCTTCTGCGATCTGTCGAATCTGCGGCTTTTCATAATCACCGACCGGCATCAGGGTATGCGCAAGCTGGTACTGGGTCAGATTGTACAGTGCGTATGTCTGATCCTTTGCGGCAGTAACCGAATTACGGATGCTGTATCTTCCATTCGGAAGTTTTGTGATGCGGGCATAATGTCCTGTGGCGATATAATCTGCGCCAATTTCAAGTGATCTCTGTAAAAGAGACTCCCACTTCACATAACGGTTGCAGGCGATACAAGGATTCGGCGTACGACCTTTTTCATATTCATCTACAAAATAATCAATGACCGCTTTCTGGAAATCTGCTTTGAAATTCATCACATAATATGGTATCTCCAGACGATCCGCGACACGGCGCGCATCATCTACCGCAGACAGTCCACAGCATCCACCTTCCTGTGCCTGCGTGAACACATCCTGATCCTGCCAGATCTGCATTGTCACACCAATGACATCATATCCCTGTTCTTTTAAAAGATAGGCTGCCACGGAGGAATCTACGCCTCCGGACATGCCTACAACAACTTTTTCTTTCATATATTAATACTCTTCTTCCGGAGCCTCTTCCTTCTCGCTGATATCATTTACCGGACGCTCAAGCCCTTCAATCTTGAGATTGTGCTTTTCTGCATAATCCCATAATGCAGCATGAATTGCTTCCTCAGCAAGCAGAGAACAATGTACCTTTACTGGTGGAAGTCCGTCGAGTGCTTCCATGACTGCTTTGTTTGTTACCTGTAAAGCTTCCTGAACCGTCTTGCCTTTTACAAGCTCGGTTGCCATACTGCTTGTTGCAACGGCTGCACCACATCCAAAAGTCTTGAATTTTGCCTCCTGAATGATTCCGTTATCATCGATATCCAGATACATACGCATGATATCGCCACATTTTGCGTTACCAACGGTACCTACACCACTTGGGTTCTCAATCTCTCCTACGTTACGTGGATTATTAAAATGATCCATTACTTTTTCGCTGTACATATAAATATATCTCCTCTCTTGGGGTGGGGTATGTTACTTTCCGTTCTTGCGCACAAAATCTTCATATAATGGTGACATACTGCGCAGACGGTCAATGATTTTCTTTAAGGTATCAACCGTATAATCAATGTCTTCCATTGTTGTCTTCTCTGAAATTGTCAGACGCAGACTTCCGTGTGCGATCTCATGAGGCAGTCCGATTGCCAGAAGCACATGGGATGGATCCAATGATCCGGATGTGCAGGCACTTCCACTGCTTCCGCAAATTCCGGCCTGATCCAGAAGAATCAGCATAGATTCTCCTTCGATAAACTGGAAACAGAAATTTGCATTATTCGGAAGACGGTCGGTACGATGTCCATTCAGTCTGGAATATGGAATCTCAGATAATACACGCTCGATCAGATGATCACGAAGTGAGATCTCGTATGCATTGTTTTTCTCCATATTTGCAACAGAAATCTCTGCCGCCTTACCAATTCCAACGATTCCCGGTACATTGTGGGTTCCGGCACGACGCTGTCTTTCCTGCGCACCGCCATGAATAAAGGACAGAATCTTCACTCCTTTGCGGATATACATCACACCGATTCCCTTTGGGCCGTTGATCTTGTGTCCACTGGCTGAAAGCATATCAATATTCATCTCATCTACATTGATTGGAATATGGGCAAACGCCTGCACTGCATCTGTATGGAACAGAACACCATGCTTTCTTGCGATCGCCCCGATTTCCTTCAATGGCTGAATCGTACCGATTTCATTGTTTGCAGCCATAACAGAAATCAAAATCGTATCCGGACGGATAGCTGCCTCAAGCTCGTCCAGCTTTACTTTACCATCTTCATCTACATTGACATAGGTAATCTCATATCCCTTTTTCTCCAGCCACTGCGCTGTGTGTAAAATCGCATGATGCTCAATGGTAGTCGTGATAATGTGCTTTCCCTTATTGGCATATGCTTCTGCAGTTGCCTTCAGTGCCCAGTTGTCGGATTCGCTTCCGCCACCGGTGAAATAGATTTCCTCTGTCTTAGCACCGATCACATTAGCAATCGTCTCGCGGGCATGATCCACGCCGCGCTTTGCTTCTCCTGCAAAACTGTAAATTGCAGACGGATTACCATAGTGTTCTGTAAAATATGGTATCATTGTGTCTAATACTTCCGGATAAACCTGGGTCGTTGCCGCATTATCCATATAAATTAATTTGCTCATAATCTACCTTCCTATATTACATAATCTCCATTTTTTTCGAGCTGCCAGTCAATCAGATCCTGTAAAGTCGTATGATCTACAACACCACTGACCGCATCATATATTTTCTTCCATAAAATAAGTGTAACGCAGGATTCCTGTCTCTCACAATCATTTTCGTCTCCATCCAGACACGCTACCGGAGCAAGTGAACCTTCTGTAAGACGAAGAATCATGCCAACCGTATATTCTTGCGGTTCTTTCTTTAGCAAATAACCACCCTGGGCGCCTCGTACACTTTTTACATAACCGGCACGATTCAACATCGAACTGATTTGTTCCAGATATTTGTCCGAAATATTCTGGCGCTTTGCCACATCCTTAAGGCTGATCGGTGCACCGGTATCATTCATAGCCAGATCCAGCATCAGTCGCAAGGCATATCTTCCTTTTGTAGATATCTTCATAATCCCATCTCTTTTCTATCTTTTATCCTGAACCATCCATATTCATCCAATTCCTACTGTTTTACTATACATTTATGTCATAATTTTGTCAACCTATTGTGCATCATGGGATTGTTCTTTGCATTGCTGTTTCTGCTGATACATGCGTTCATCGGCAAGTGCAAGATAATCATCCAGGCTTTCCCCTTCTCCCGGCTGTGTCAGTTTCGTTCCCATACTCACCTCGATCCGTTCCTTCCCAAGAAGTTCCTGCACGTTCTGTACATATTCATTGGTATTGGCCGGTGTCGCATGTGGGAAAAACGTGATAAATTCATCCCCGCCATACCGGCATACATAACCGCCTTCCGGACACTGTTCCTTTAAAACAGCCACTATTCGCTGTAATACTTTATCGCCATATTCATGACCAAAGGTATCATTCAGTCTCTTAAAATTGTCTGCATCGAGAAATACCAGTGCACAGATGATTCCCTGCCGGCTGTAATCAAGAAATGCCGGGCGGATCCATTCATTGTAGGCAATACGGTTGTATGCTCCCGTCAGAGGATCGTGATTATACAATTCCTGCAGCTTTCCCAATGCCCGTTCCAGCTGCAACTGCTTGAAACGGTTCTCCAACATCCGTACAATCGTACAGTGAATGTCATAATAATATGGATTTTCATATAAAAAATGCCCATTTTTCAATATGATATACCCAACCGACTGCTCTCTGAAATGAATCGGCGTAAACATATAGGCACTCTGCGAAGCTTTCTCCTCCAGATGGCGGTTCAATTCATTGACATCTTTAATTGGAATCCGCTCATGATCCTCAAATCCTGCAGCAACAATCAGATTTTCCCAATTGTAACCCTCTGTTGGAAAAATTGTACCCGCATCTCCTATAAACAGGTTACGGTCCACAACAATATACATGCCGTCACAACGCAGCTTCTGAAAATAATCCATAATGCAGTCAAACATTCCTGCAATATCCGTCTGCCGCGCCATCTGTGCTTCCAGTTCTACCAAAAGCGCATCATCTGCATTTTTGGCAGCCTCATTAATAATCTGTGTCCGCATATGCTCGCGGTAATCCACTCTTCCGCTATTCGGACAGCCACAGCTCTCTCCATACACGCATTCGGACTCCACATAACTTTTCGCTGGAACTTCTTCCCCGTTCCATATACGCATCAGTATATCCACACAGGCAGAGCCAATTTCCTCCCGGTTCAGACACACCGTGGTAATCTGCGGACGGAAAAAAGCGGCTTTATCCAGATTATCAAATCCGGTCACCTTAAAATCACGCGGAATCTGATATCCGTATTTTTCTGCTTCCGTACAGATTCCTGCCGCTATATTGTCATTTACACACACAAAGACATCCGGCAGCTTGCGCTTTTGTTCTACAAACTCCCGCATGTATCTCACACCTGTATTATAATCATATTCTCCGTAAAGAATCGGATTTTCATCCAGTTTCAACCCAAATTCTTCAATACATTGTCTGTATGCGCGTGCTCTTCTACGATTGCCAAATGCATTCTTCGGTCCACCCGCAAATACAAATCTCCGGCAATCATGCTTCTCGTACATATGATGCATCAATTCTATGATTGGTCCATAGTTGTCAATACTGATGCAATGAAATCCCTCTTCTTCAAACTCGATGCTGACTACCGGCAGTCCGGTTTCATGCAACTTGTTGATAATTTTGCGTTTCTGCTTTTGATCTGCAATATTGCTGCAGTCCAAAATAACGCCATCATACTCGGAAAAATCAGGCAAGTTATAAATATTATACTCCCCGATATTGTGCAATGCATCTTTACTCCAGTTTCCGTAGCTATTGTATTGATACAACGCAATATCCAAATCTCGTTTGCGGATTTCCCGCATAATTCCAGCTACCCAGGCATACGTTACCAGCCATCGCCAGCCATCTGAAATAAGTATAATCTTTTTCATTTCCCCTCACCGTCCAGTTAAAAATCTCCCCTATAATAGTTCTAATGTACCACAAAGCAACCGGTTCTTCAATCCTCTTTCATTTGCAATTGTGTCGCATTATTTTTTGTGCTAAAATGACAGTGCACTCATATCACAAAAGACAGAAAGAGGGGAACTATTTATGGCAAAAGGTGCAGCTGCAAAAAATTATTGGACATTACTTCTGCTGGTTCTTGCAGGTATTGTATTAGGTGGTTTTATCGGCGAGCTGACTTCGAATGTATCATTTTTAAGCTGGCTTGGTTATGGACAGAGTTTCGGATTGTCTGATCCGTTGGTTCTTAATCTTGGAATTCTTGTATTGACATTCGGACTGAAAATTAAAATTACGATTGCAGGGATTATTGGAATCCTGATTGCAATTCTCATTTACAGACTTTTGTAATTGTAAGGGCGCACGTTTTGGTGCGCCCTTACAATTACTGGAGAAATTCCTGCAATTTACGCAACTGTACTTTCATCGTCTCACGGCCGCTGCGATATGCAACCAGAAGCTTCTGACGGTCATGCTCCACCTTGCTTACCGCGATTGGCTTCGGTGGTCGAATCACAAACAAATCTCCCTCTTTTTCCTTTTTCCGGATATACTCTAATGTTTCATTGTAGTGTTCATGACGATGTTCCATGGCATCGATCATCTTTGGATATTTTCGCAACACCACACGTATCATCGGCATCAACTGATTTTTGCCTTTTACATAACCTTCCGGCTGGGTAAGTATGACTACATTTCGTTCATATCCCTGCGATTGCATGTAGGCAACCGGAATCGAATCCGCAATACCTCCGTCCAACAGTTTGTATCCATCCACTTCTACGATTTTTGACACAAGTGGCATGGACGCAGATGCTTTCAGCCATTTCATTCCTTCCTCATCACAGTCATCCACTCTGTGATACACTGCTTTTCCGGTTTCCAGATCGGTTGCAACCACGTAAAATGGTAACGGATTATTGCGGTATGTATCATAGTCAAACGGGTCGAGATGATCCGGAATATCATGATAACAAAACTGTTCCCCAAAAATATCTCCCGTTCGCAGCAACGAAGCCACACCTGCATAATGTGGATTATTACAGTATGCTGCGTTATAGCGGATGACACGCCCCGG
>URYB01000090.1 GCA_900552085.1 uncultured Lachnobacterium sp. | reverse complement strand
AGTTTTATGCGGATTTGAGCCGATTTTTTATACCACACATCCTAATGAAGAGCCATTCTTTTTGTGGGTATTTTCTTTATCATGGTCATGCTTGCGATGGCAGTAGGAATGCCGGATACACTGGATTACTACAAGAGTAATACAGACGGAATGATGTTCGCCAAGTATCAGTATGTACTGAAGTCTTACGAGGATGAAGACAACAATCTGATCACAACGGACAATAAAGAGGCAGAAAAATTCGACATGACTTCGCTGGAGAAAAAGAGCGACGCGTTGAATGAGGAGATTTCTGTTTATGGAATTGAAAAAGACAGTAAGTATGTAAAGATCAAAAAGCTGAATTCATTGAAAAAGAATGAGGTTTACATCTCGGCATCTTTTGCGGATAAATATGGAATCAGTGTTGGTGATACTGTATCATTGGATGAGAAATATGAGAACAAGACCTACAAATTTAAAGTTGCGGGACTCTATCATAAATCCCAGAGTCTTGCCGTCTTTATGTCTATCGATAACTATGGAAAGGTGTTTGATCTCAAAGAGAATGAGTTCAGCGGATTCCTTTCGGACAGCAAGATTACCGATATTGATGAGGACAATATTGCAACAACAATCACGATACATGATATTACCAAAATGGCAGATCAGCTCGATCATTCCATGGGTTCGTATATGTCCTATTTCCAGGTTTTATGTATTCTTCTGGCAGCAGTCATGATTTATCTTCTGACAAAACTGATCATTGAGAAGAATGAGAATGCAATTTCCATGACCAAGATTTTGGGATATGAGAATAAAGAAATTGCCAGTCTGTATCTGGTTTCCACGAGTATTGTGGTAATTATTTCAGATGCGGTCAGCGTAATTTTAGGAACCCTTGTTATGAATGCGGCATGGAGAATTATGCTGTTTTCATACAGCGGATGGTTTGCGTTCCGCATAAAACCACTGGGTTATGCAAAGATGTTTGGATTTGTACTGATTGGATATCTGATTGTCATGATCTTTGATTTCCAGAGAATCAAGAGGATTCCGATGGATCAGGCATTAAAAAACGTAGAATAAGAAACAAATTATAGGAACTGTGTGGCAACGCACAGTTCCTTTTTGACAGTGTAATTAAATGATTTCATCCTTATGGCTGTTCCTTAAGTGATGTTTTTTGCAGTATAGCATAAATGATAATAGCATATACACCGCCAATGAGTGCAGTAATCAGCTGTGTGACAGAAAATTGTAATTGCAGGACATGGAGCATCGGCTGCATTTTTACCGGTAACATGTTCGGCAAAATAAGAAGAGAAATCAAAAGCCCCATGAACAAAGCTTTTAATACGGCTCCGATAGCGATTGAGACGGGAAGTCCGGCCGTTTTTCCGAACTTATTACGAAGCAATGATACCATAACAACGAGAATGATATTTCCAATTATAATACATGGAAATAGGGCAGGGACAGCTGCCATAACAGGCATTCCGGTAATGAAAAAAGAAGTGATTGGTGTGATAATACTCAGAATGATACCGCAGGCAAGTCCGGCATAAATTGCAGTCAGAATCAGCGCGGCATTGATAACTGGTCCGGTGATATATACACTTAAATTTTTAAAAAACTGGCTTATGATGCAGATGGCAAGCATAATGGCAGTAACAGTGATTTGTTTGGTTTTTAGTTTCATAATTTCATTCCTCCTTAAAGTTTATGTCATAGTAATGATACGCCTGTAAAAAGTGAAATGCAATGATTCTTGTTTTTTATGGAGTGCTAAATTATAATGAGATTGGAAACCCTATTCCAGGGTTTTCCGAATGCTTACAGAGATTACAAAATTTATGGATAGTGTCAAGTTTTCTATGAAAACTTGATATTCAATGTCATGGAGAAAAAATATGAAATGCAAAACAAATAGGAAAACGATAACGTTTCTTTTGGCGATGGTTCTTTTTCTGACCGCATCTTGCGGTGATGTAAGTGTGCAGGCAGCCACAAAAAAGGCGTCTGCAAAAACAACAGAAACATCTTCCTTTTATAAAAATAAGCAAAAAATTTATCTGGATTCCTCATGGAAATATGCAGACTATGCGAAAATCACTTCCGGCTATGCGGTCATGTATACTGCTAAAAAGAACCGGAAAGACATTGTGATTGCGGTGAATGCAGGGCATGGAACAAAGGGTGGTTCCTTAGTAAAGACGCTTTGTCATCCGGACGGATCTTCGAAACTGACGGGAGGAACGACACAGGCGGGTGCCATTCAGGCAGTGGCGGTATCGGACGGCATGACTTTTCGTGATGGAACCGCGGAACGTGATGTGACACTTCGCATGGCAAAGATTTTAAAAAAGAAACTTCTGGCAGAAGGGTATGATGTGCTGATGGTCCGCGACGGGAAAGATGTTCAGCTGGACAATGTAGCCCGCACAGTCATCTGCAATAATGTGGCAGATTGTCATATAGCGCTGCATTGGGACAGTGACGGACTTGGTTATGACAAAGGCGCTTTCTATATCGCGGTACCGGAGGGACTAAAGAAGAAAAAGCCCGTGTCATCTTATTGGGAACAGCATGATGCATTGGGAGCTGCACTGGTTAAAGGACTCCGCTCGAATGGTGTGAAAATCAGCGGAAACGGTGCGACAGCAATTGATTTGACACAAACCTCCTACAGTACGATTCCGTCTGTAGATATGGAACTTGGCAATCAGTGCTCGGACCACAGCGACAAGAAACTGGAGATACTTGCAGATGGTCTCGTGCAGGGCGTCAATAAATATGCAAAAAAGCATATCAAGATCGCGCCTTTGAGCGATTGTAAGAAAAATGGTGGATCGAAATAAGGAAGCTGATGTTCAATAAAGGAGATTACAAAATGGAAACCTGGTATTATGAAGTAGTAAGTATTGATGGAGATTATGCAAATTTAAAGCGAACCGATATTGAGAGTGATGATCTCAAACTGGTAGCGCGTGCATTGCTTCCACCGGAAATCATGGAGGGAAGCCGGTTGAAATATGAGCTGATGCAATATTTTATGGTCGAATAAGGATCAGAAATAAAAAATAAATGGTTGGTATGCAGTATTTGGCATGCAATATTCAGTAATTCATGTTTAAGATAGCAGTTTCATTGATGATGAGTATCTATTTAGAAAAACTGTCTCAAAATACCCCGATTTTGTCTGGAAATCGGGGTATTTTGGGGCAGTTTTTTTGCATATACCCATAGGTGGGGTATTTTGCAATGATTTTTTGGGATATACCCCTGAACAGGGTATTTTAAGAGGATTTTTCCTCATATACCCCAGCAGGAGTTTTCTACATAACTTTTAACAAATTTCAAATTCGCAAATTTTACAAAGGCCTTTATGGAACCAAAGTGATGTGTTTCCGGAAATAGGTATTGCAGTCACGTATGCGTGATAGTTTATGCTTCAAAGTACGGAGAAAGGTAAAGGCCGTAATGAAAAAAGTAAACGAAGTGAGTCTGCTGGCAGGAGTTAGTAAGCGAACCTTGCAATTTTATGATGATGAGGGATTGCTGCCGGCAGAAAGGTCAGAAGGTAACTATCGATTATACGATGATGCCGCATTGGAACGTTTGTGGCAGATTCTGGTATATCGGGAAATGGAGCTTGATTTGAAAGAAATCAAGTATCTGATGACTCTATCGGACGAAGAAAGAAACCATTTTTTAAGGGAAAAAATCAAAAAACTCAAGCAACAGATCAAACATCTGGATGGACAGATGGAATTCATTTCTTATGTGCAGAACCATGGAATGTTACCCATTCCGTCTGAGTGTGAGAGGAAGAAGAAAACTTATGTCCAGAGTATTTCGGAGTTGAGGAAAATGAAAAACCAAAAAAGGGAGGAAAAAGAGAAATGAAAAAGAAAATAGTAATGATGTTATTTATGCTGGTTGTTGTATGTTCCACTGGAGCGTGTGGATCAAGAGGTTCGACGCCAACAGCAGAGGAAAGCATAAACCAGGAGGAATTCAAGGAAATAAAATGGCCAACAAGTGAAATTGTACAGTTGTTACCTCAACCAAAGTCAAATATCGGGAAAATCGATATGGAAGCTTCGAGTGCGTTTTATGTATATATAGGTAATACTTCGGAGGATGAATACAATTTATACGTAGATGACTGTATGGAGAATGGTTTTACAGTAGATTATTGGCGCACAGATGATTCCTATTATGGAGATAATAAGGATGGGTATCATGTCTCTGTAGATTATGAGAGAAATGATGTCATGTATATCAGTATTACAGAACCTTATGATACAGACGCAGAGAAAGAAGAAAATACAGAAGAGGTCGATAACGCAGAACAGATAGAAAATACACAGGAGGAAGAAAAAGTAAAGGATACCGAAAAGGACACGAAGAAAAAGGAAAAGAGTGAGAAAAAGAAAACGTCAAAAAAGAAAACTGCAAAAAACAAGGATGGTGTGAGCACAGATTTCAAGAAAATGATGGATAGTTACGAGGCGTTTTTTGATAAGTATGTGGATTTCATGAAAACGTATCAGGATTCCGATGATGCGATAGGAATGATGAGTGATTATGCAGAATATATGAAACAGTATGCTGATTATATGGAACAATTAGATGAGGTAAATACCGATGATTTGTCTGCAGCGGATCTTGCATATTACACGGAAGTGCAGGCGCGTATCATGAAAAAACTGGCAGAGATTTCGTAACGAATTAGTATAGAAAGAAGACCAATGAGTAAAATCATAGAAAATGATGTTGACTCAGAGGTCTTTTTTCATATAACAATCTTATGAGTTTACATATAAAGTCAAACCACTTATAATAGTAATAACACAAATGAAAATGAGGGAATGTTTAAATGAATGATGAAAACGTAAAAGTGAAATTTCTCAGGAAGTTTCAAAAATGTTCGAAAAAAAGCCAGAGCCGAAAATAGTTACGACATCGACTCTTTATGAAATTATCAATGTAAGTAAATTGTCAACATATCAGTGTGTTTATAATGATATTTGTAAGGTTATGGATAAAGATGATCCACAAGAAATTGCATATTATTGTTCATATGAGGCAAAAGTCAAGGCTGGAATAGATTTCAAAAAAGTAAAAATCGAAATAAAAGAAAATAAAGATGGAAAAAGTGTGGTTACCGTAACAATTCCAAAAGTTGAATTGGATGAACCAATTGTAGACATTACATCCTTAGATTATATGTATGAAGAAAATTCTATTGATAAAAATACAATTTCGGAGGAAGCTTATAAAGCATGTATAGAGGATGCAAAAGAAAAAAGTCAAAAGGAAGAGTTGATAATTGAAACAGCACAAAAAAATGCGATAAATACAGTTACAGGATTAATTCAACCGTTTATTGAGCAGGCATCTAAGGATGAAGGACCTTACGAACTAAAAGTTGTTACATCAGAGGAGACATAATGATGAGGAGAATAGTAAGTATATTTATAATTACAGTAATACTTATATCATCGTGTGTAGCATGTGGGACAAAGAAGGATGATACAAGTGGTGTAAATCATGAACCAAATTTAGGGCAGATGCGTAATATTTGTGAATTGGCAACAATGGAATGTTATTATCATAATGTAGCTAAATATGAAGAAGAAAATGCGACAGGTTTTTGGTTATGGAAAAAGGACAAGCGTTTTTGGATTCGTTATGATGGAACCGTAACAATGGGTATTGATGCGTCAAAAGTAAGTGTTAAGGTTAAGAAAAATGACGAGGTAATAATTACAATTCCGCAGGCAAAAGTGCTTGATTCAAAGGTTAACCCAGATAGTTTAACAAAGGATTCTTTCTATTTTGATAAAGATTCAGCGGATATTACAGATGAAGATCAAACCAAGGCTTATAAAGCTGCGGAGAAGCAAATGGAAGATAACGCATCGAATGATACAGTATTATTATCTGAAGCACAACAAAGGGCACAGTCCATGTTGGAGGATTATGTAAATAATTTAGGAAAAACATTTGGGAAACAATACACTATTAATTGGAAATACATAGAAGACGAAGAAGAGTGATAAACAGACAGAGCACTGGAGAAATCCGGTGCTTTTGTTATTGGAAAAATTTTAAACCAATATAATTTTAAATTTGAGTTGATGAAAATAGACAGATACGTTATTCTGTATCTACAAAACTCAAACAAATCAAATCCAGTCAAAATATCGGCTGGACAAATCATTTAAAGTACAAGAAGTTCAGGTGCTTGTAATACCACGAGTTTTTACAATTAAATAGGGGGGCATTGGGCGATAACTGGCTTGTTTCTGCGGATGAACGATTGCTTAATTGATAGTGTATGTTATAATGTAGGCAAAGGATTTCATAACAATCATCTGTTGCCCGCAGTGCCTTCTCTACTCACAAAAGGAAGAAGGAGAAATGCGATATGGCAAATGCAAAGAAGTATGAAGACTTAACCTTTACAGATGATTTTATGTTTTGTAAAGTGATGACAACAAACCCGGAACTCTGTCATGAGTTGCTGGAACTGATTCTTGGAAAGAAGGTAGGCGCTTTCACAAGGCTGGATCAGCAGAAACCAATAGAAATGACAGCCGATGGGAAGGGAATCCGATTTGATGTGTACAGCGAGGATAATTCCAAGACTGTGTATGACTGTGAGATGCAGACAAGCAGGAAAGATAATCTTCCGAAAAGAACGAGATACTATCAGGGAATGATAGATTTAAATTTGCTCGAAAGAGGCGCAAACTATAAAGAACTGAAAAAGAGTTATGTAATCTTTATTTGTCCGTTTGATGAATTTAAGAGGGGGTTGCATAAGTATACATTTGAGAATCGATGCAAAGAGATGCCGGAACTTGTATTGGGCGATGAATCAACGAAAATATTCTTGTGTGCCGGTGGAAATGCAGATGATGTATCGGATGATATGAAAGATTTTTTGAATTGGCTGACAACGGAGCAGATTGGAGATAGTGAGCTTGTAAAGAAACTTCAGAATGCTGTGGAGAATGCACAAAATCAAGAGGAATGGAGGTTGGAATACATGACATTACTTATGAGAGACAATGAAATGAGGGAAGAGGGCCGCAACGCTGAACGTACGGAATCCATTCGAAATATGATAAAATGTGGAGTCGCAAAAGAAAAAATTCTTGAGCTGTACACAGAAGAAGAGTTTGAAAAAGCGACAAAAGACGCAGGGAATGAAGGCCTCTAAAATAGAGTAATAGAACAAAATAAACAGACAGAGCACTGGAGAACCGGTGCTTTTGAATGGAAAGTATAAGAATAATGGAGAAACAATGGTCAAAAATATCGTAAAAGGAGAACGCATTTTCTCAAAAAAAGCACAACCGGCCACAGAGGCAGATAAGCAAGTCATAACAGACCTTTTGGATACGCTCAGAGCAAACAAAAATGTATGTGTTGGCATGGCGGCAAATATGATAGGAATTAATAAAGCGATTATCGCAGTGTCCGCAGGGCCATTTCATTTTGCAATGGTCAATCCTGTGATCACGAAGAAGTCAGGGGAGTATCAGACAGAAGAAAGCTGTCTGTCAATCGACGGAGTGAGACCATGTACGCGTTATGAAGAAATTGAAGTGGATTATCTGGATCAGAATTTCAAAAAGCAGCATGGCAAATATACAGGATGGACAGCACAGATTATTCAGCACGAAGTCGATCATTGCAATGGTGTTGTGATTTAAGTTATTGTTATCAGGGAGGTATAACATGAATTTTGGAAAAAAGCAATCATACGAACAACAGGGAAACCAGGTAACATTACATTATGAAAACCAGGACGTGATTCTAACAATTTTAAAAGATGACATCATCCGTGTACTGGTGCCTTGCTGGATGAAAGATTACAAGTCCAAGGCAATCGAGGGGGACAAAGCGGTTCCGGTAGATTTCACGGTGGAAGATACAGAGGATGCAATTGTCGTAAAAACAAAAAGCCTGACGATACACATTCATGACGGATTTTATATGGAGGCATACGATGCCAACGGCCATTTACTGATGGAGGATTATCGTGGTCAGCGTGTGAAAAAAGCGGCGCTGGATCAGAAAGCAGCTGATCTGCTTGAGGCAGAAGGCCATGATGCATCAAAGTTAGCAGGTGGGGATTATGCAGTACAGACATTGAAAGTGCTGGCATCGGAAGACAGCTTTTATGGACTCGGGGACAAAAGCGGATTTATCAACAAGCGCCACTATGAATACGAGAACTGGAACTCCGATCTTCCACAGGCACACAACGAGGATTTTCACGCACTGTACAAATCCATTCCATTTCTGATTTGTCTGCGCAAAGATTGTGTATATGGTCTGTTTTTTGACAATACGTTCCACAGTTATCTGAATCTTGGAAAAGAATCTGAGGAATATTTCTGTTATGGTGCGGATGACGGAAATCTGGATTATTACATTCTTGGCGGAGAGTCCATGGCAGATGTCATCAAAAATTATACATATCTTACCGGAAGAACACCGCTGCCACAGCTTTGGACACTGGGCTACCAGCAGTCCCGCTGGGGTTACACATCCGCGAAGGATATCATGGAAGTCGCAGAGCAGTATCGTAAACTGCAGATTCCGTGTGATGTCATTCATCTGGATATTGACTATATGGACAATTTTAAGGTGTTTACGTGGGATGAAGAATATTATGATAAAAAAGGCATGCTATGCGACAAAATGGAACAGATTGGTTTCAAGCCGGTGACAATTATTGATCCGGGAACGAAAAAAGAGGACGGCTATTTCATGTATGAGGAAGGTGTTGAAAAAGACTATTTTGCAAAAGACACCGAAGGAAATATTTATGTGAATGAAGTATGGCCGGGCGAATCTGTATTCCCTGATTTCGGCCGGAAAGAAGTACGGGACTGGTGGGCAGATCACCATAAGGAACTTCTGGATATGGGCGTCCGGGGTATCTGGGATGATATGAACGAGCCGGCAAGTTTCCGTGGAGAACTTCCGCAGGACGTACAGTTCCACGATGAAGAACGCCAGACAACACATGCAGAGATCCATAATGTCTA
>URYB01000089.1 GCA_900552085.1 uncultured Lachnobacterium sp. | reverse complement strand
TGATATAAGCTCCATTATTTGCATTTCTGTTGACATTTTCTTATTCTCCTTTTTGTTTTCTTTCGAAGTTTTTCTATTTGCCAAAATCCCAAATACTGCTTTGACCGCAAGATTGGTAACCAGCATCAGCAGGGAAAGTACAAATACCTCATTAAATTTGTTGTAATACTGCAATTCCTTGATCTTTGTCGTAATGACCATCGTACGCGCTCCGGCGATAAAGATTACCGCGGAAACCGTCACCATTGCATTGATAAAATAGTAACTGAACACCTCCACAATCGTGGAAAATGCGTTCGGTGTCACCACGCGGATAATCGTCTGAATCCAGTGATCTCCCATCAGCATCGCTGTGGTCTCCCACGAAGCATTCATCTTTTCGAGAGAACTTTTCATCATCAGATACGGTGTCGAGAAAAAATGAATCACGTTACAGATAATGAGAATTAAAAATGTACTCTGTAAACTGGTTCCGGAAAATGCGAACAAAAACGCAAGACCAAGTACCATACCCGGAATTGTATTGGTAACCAGCGCGATCGATTCGATCACTCGCTTGATTTTTTCACTTACGGTACTGCGCGCTGTCACAATTGCAGCTCCGTAAGAAACCAATGTTCCGATCAGCGCCGTTAAAAGCGCTACAATAAGTGAATTTTTATATACAGAAGACAAACCTTCATCCATGAACACTGCTTTCACATGATCTAAGGAAAATGAAAGCTGATACGGCCAGTCACTGACAAACGGGATGATAAAGATTACCGCAAAAATGGAAAGCACTGCAACACATATCACCATACTTGCCCCACTGAAAAATACATCTCTTCCCCGGTTTTTCTTTAATTCCATCGATGAAATTTTGTTATACCGGATATTGTATTTTTCCAGATAGCATATTTTCCACCAACCGATGCCGGAATACCGAAATCGATAAAGCACAGGAAAAACGACTGGATAAATGCCGCCGCAAGGGTTCCCATCAGTGGCTGTAAGATTGTCATATAGAAGGTTTTCCATCCCCTGTCCCCCATCAACCGGGAAACAACCATATATTTTTCATTTTTTCCGGTTGTTTTCATCGTTAATGGGAGCTTCTTTTGCAAGTGTTTCAAAAACTTCATTTGCATTTGTAATTTTAGAAATTCTGAATTCAGGTACATTGCTACCTCATTTTCCAGACGTGCCCCGGATGAGGCGATAAGCTCTATAATATTCTCCCGCACACTTTTTTTTGCATCAATCAGCCGATTATAATACGGAATTCCACCAAACACACTAAACAATCTTACCTTATCTTCCTCTGAAAATTCAGGATAAAACAATGCAGAGTCATAGTAATCCATTGGTTTCAGATTCAACGTAAGGTCAATTCTTCCATACAGTGGATTCTGTCTTTCCAGAAGCGCTTTCATCGTATCCACATAAGAGCCACAGACAATCAGTTTCAAATTGGAAGTATCCTTATAATGGTCTATGACCGATTGCAGCACACTGTCAAGCCCCTTTGAATTTTCCCGTAAATATGGATATTCATCCAAAACCAAAATCATCGGTTCTTTTTCTGATTTTTTGAACAGAAAACACAGCAGATCTTCCATATTTTCAAATGCCGGTTTCGGAAAATCAAATGCCTCTCCGATCAGTTCCGCCAAACTGTCTACATTATTCTGCTCTGTGGTTTGTTTACATTCATAGTAAACGCTTTTTATATCTGTTTCTTTCAGTACCTGCTTAATTAACTCACTTTTCCCGATCCGCCATCTTCCATAAATCATGGAAATCATCTGACCGTCTGAATGAAACATTGTACACAGTTTTTTTCTTTCGTTTTCTCTTCCATAAAACATACACAACATCCTCCAAACCGAAAAATGAAATGCTATGTATAGTATACAGCATTCTGGCAATCGGTTATGCTGAAAATTCGCCTGCGAATCCGCGTGAACATCTGGCTACAAGACTTTCTTTACTGCAAAAATACCACGGTGCTCGCTGTACAATAGCTGTTTTGCGGCCTCTGTGCTGATTTCTTTTGCTTTTCTTCTCATTGGTCGAAACATAAACTACCTCCCTAACTCTCAAACGTCTGCAGCATCTCATGCAGAATCCGGTACAAAACCGCAGCATCTTTTTCATCCAGTTTCACACAGCCTGCCATCTTATATGGAATCTCCACCGCTTTTTCTTTTAATCGTTCGCCTTCGGTTGTAAGGCGGACGATTAAATTTCTCTCATCCTTACTGTCCCGCTGCCGGGAAATCAGATTTTTCTGCTCAAGCCGTTTTAATACCGGAGTCAGCGTCCCGGAGTCAAGATACAGCCGCTTCCCCAGCGCCTTGACATTGATTTCTTTCTCCTCCCACAGCACCATCATTGCGATATACTGTGTATAAGTCAGATCAATTTCATCCAGAAACGGCTTATATCTCCTTACAATTTCCTTCGCACACGCATACAGTGGAAAGCATAATTGATGATCAATTTTTATTGCGTCATATTTGTCACTCATATTCTTACTGCTTAATCAGCTTCCGGTTCTAAAACTCCGTCATACGCCTGTCTGACTGCAATTGCGAGCTGTCCCGAACACGAAGTCGGTCTCCTTCCGCACTTGATATCCCCAAGCTTACGTTCAATTTCTTCTACCGTCCAGCCGTCAAGAACCCTTTCTAAAGACTGCAGATTGCCGTTGCATCCGCCCATGTATTTGATGTTCGACACCACATTGCCGTTTAGATCAAACGAAATCATCTGCGAACATGTATTTTCTGTTAAATAATTATATCTCATCTCGCTGCCTCCTACAATAATTCCCTGATTTTTTCATCGACGAGATCCATGTCCTTTGTCGGCTCAAACCGCTCTACGACATTTCCCTGACGGTCGATTAAAAATTTCGTGAAATTCCATTTGATATCCGGTGTGTTCTCATAATCCGGATCAGTTCTTTTCAGTTTCACTTTTAAAAGAACTGCCAGCGGATTTCCCTTGCCAAATCCCTGAAAGCCTTTTTGTCCCTTTAAAAAGGTATACAGTGGATGCTCATTTTTTCCGTTCACATCCGTTTTTGAAAACTGCTTAAAAGTGATACCAAACTTTGCATCACAAAAAGCTGCGATTTCTTCATTAGTTCCCGGTGCCTGACCACCAAACTGGTTACATGGAAAATCGAGTATTTCCAACCCCTGATCATGATATTTTTCATACATACTCTGCAGTTCATCGTACTGCGGGGTAAAGCCGCACTGTGTTGCTGTATTTACAATAAGAACTACCTTTCCTCTATATTCGTCCATTTTATGTGTAACACACATTGCATCCTCTGCCTCAATATCGTAAAATCTGCTCATTTAAATATTCCTCCCTGTGTTTTATATTGTTCTCTATTTAATTGCGTGCAATCTTTATGTGATACAAAATACACCATTTCACTTTCTTTGTCAATAGGTTGTGCACAATTTATTTACAAATTAAAAAAGGACGTATGAAAAAACAAAAGTTCTTTCATACGCCCCATGATTTTCATGTCCATCCGGATACGGTTATCTATGTCCTTCTTCTTACCTTTTCTCGTTTGACCGGGAACATATGCACGATATGCATTTATTTATGTCCCCCTTTCCATCTGACCGGGACATATGTACGAAAGGCAGTACTGGTTTAAGCTGATATCGATCCGCTGCGGCCGCGCCTGCACATACTGGTTCATCGGCACGCCATTGGATGCTTTTTTATCGTAAAAATCAGGTTTTTCCCAATACCATACTTCCTCAAGCGGCTTTCCCTCATCGGTAATATATATTTTATCGTCGATAACATCCACCACGTATGGATCGCGAAATGCGTTTTCTTTGTTCAGGTCAAAATTCGTGATCAGGTACGAACCGTCCCGCAGGATCAGGCTCTCGGGCGTGTAGTCCTGCACGGTCCGGAACAACGCGATCGTTCCGGTATTTACCTGATGCACATTGGGATCGATTTTTGCCTTTGCCGCCTGTGTATACACAACGCCCCTGCGCTGCACATCTACTTTCAGCGCCCAGATTTTCGGCACATCCGGATATTTTTCCAGCACCTCATCCAGACTTGGTTCTTCCTGTCTCCAGTTTTCATTGACTGCCATACTGCTGCCCTCCTTGTGTTTCCTGTACGATTCAATTTTTCTGTTGCAATCGCGTTTACTTAACAGGGACTTTATCACAGGAAATGGGATTTTGAAATGAAGATATTTGAAATCGTTTACAGATGCCAGCATATATTTCATATTTATTTAGTAGGATTATAGGGTATTTATGTAAAAACAGAAATGAGATGAGAGTTTTTGTGAAAACGTGTTCAGGTATGGAAACCTTGATTTAACCTGCTTTCTTATTTTCTCAGCAATAAAATGTCAATAGTTTTTAATCACTTTCTTCAAAATTGGCAAAAAGCTGTAAACATAAATGCCTACAGCTTTTCTTGCATCATAAAATTTACAATTATTAATCGGCAAACAATGGTGTTGATAAATATCTGTCACCAGAATCTGGCAACAATACCACAATATTTTTTCCTTTGTTTTCTGGTCTTTCTGCTAAAATTTTAGCAGCCTTCAATGCTGCACCGGAAGATATTCCTACTAACACACCTTCTGATAGCGCAAATAATCTACCTTCTTCAAATGCATCTTCATTTTCAATTGCAATCACTTCATCATAAACCTTTGTATTTAAAACCTCAGGAACAAAACCGGCTCCAATTCCCTGAATCTTATGTGATCCCGGAATTCCTTTTGAAAGAACAGGACTTGATGCAGGCTCAACCGCTACCACCTTTACATCAGGATTTTGTTCTTTTAAGTACTCACCTACACCTGTAATAGTGCCTCCTGTTCCAACACCGGCAATAAAGATATCGACTTTACCATCTGTCTGGTTCCAAATTTCTGGTCCTGTTGTTTTCTTATGTACAGCAGGATTGGCAGGGTTTACAAACTGTCCTAAAATAATAGATTCTTCAATTTCCTTATGTAATTCCTCTGCTTTAGCAATAGCGCCTTTCATTCCCTTGATGCCTTCTGTTAATACAAGTTCTGCCCCATATGCCTTTAGCAATTTTCTCCGCTCAATACTCATTGTTTCCGGAAGAGTAAGAACCGCTTTATATCCCTTTGCAGCTGCTACCGCTGCCAGACCAATTCCTGTATTTCCGCTGGTCGGTTCAATGATCGTTGCCCCAGGTTTTAACTTTCCACTCTGTTCAGCTTCTTCAATCATCGCCAGCGCAATTCTGTCTTTCACAGAACCGGCAGGATTTAAATATTCAAGTTTTCCCAGGATGGCAACATCCTTTACTCCTGTTTTTTCACTGTAACGATTTAACTTTAACAATGGTGTTTTACCAATTAATTCCAATGCACTTTCTTTAATTTCTGCCATAACTTCTACCTCACTACTATGATTTTCTATGCTCCAATTTGTATAAGAATCTTTTCTCTATGCTGTTTTTCAAGACGGTTCACTTCTTTGATATAGTCTTCTGCAAGTGTAATTGCACCGCGAATACCAGCATATGTTTTATTTAAAACAGTCTGCCCATATACTGGATAAGAGATCTCCCATAAATGACTATCCGTATTTTCTGCTATTTCCTCTTCCAATGAACTTCCTGCAATTATTTCGCTGTCTGAGCGTAGCAAAATTCCAGATATTTCTTTCACATCCTGAGAAAATTTCACATTATATGCTAAATCTTTCAGTTCCTCCAACTTTACATCAATGGGATTTTCATCTCCTGGAAAAAAATCAGTAATGATGACCGTTTCGATTTTTGCACCGAGATATTTTTTTATAAATCCTGCAATCTGACGGACATTTTTTTCATCACCAACCAAAGAAACTTTCTTTGAAAAATTCCCCTTATAAAACTGTTCTGACACTCTTGAAAAATAATAATCAAAATATTCCTTTTCTTTTTCAATGAAGTTGTCAACTACATCATAGCATAACAACAGCTTATCCCCTATGGTATTTACAAAGTCTTTTACCTCTTCAAAACCTGTGGGAATCTTATCAAATACAATATAATCAGTTCCATACTCTGCCTTTAACTGTTCTGCCACTTTCCTTCCCCATTTTGAAAAAACAATATTAAGACTGGCATTCTGCGCTGTTTCGAGTTCTTTTACGCCATTTGAGTGAAAGAATGTATTGCTCTTTAAACCAATTCCTGCAAGGATTCTGGATATTTCTTCCAGATCTCCTTTAAAATAAATATCCTGATTCGGAATAATTCCTAAAATATTGACAAGATTACTCTCTATGTCCTGTTCAATTTTCTTTACCTTGGGAAGCTTCTTAAAAATATCTGTGAGAAGGGTCTCATAGCCATAATGATTGTCGCCATTAAAACCTGCCGAAAGGCTCTCGATGACTGGCTCTCCCTGCTCCTGCACCTCTCTTGTCATAGCCTCAATATCATCACCGACCATTGCAGATTCGCAGCTGTTCAAAACGATATATAATTCGCCTTCAAACACTTTCAGTGTATTTTTAATCTGTTCTCTTAATCTTGATGCTCCGCCAAAGATAATATGTCTCTCCTGAAAGTTTGTTCCTGGAATCGACATTCCCTTCACATATCCTCCTGCAAGTCCGCTCGCTCTGTTGGCAAGATAATTCTGAACGGAGCACCCGCCATTTGCATGTACAATCGGAACAATTCCACCTATTTCACTTAACGTCTGGACTGCACCATGAAGTGCGCAGCCATTTCTTGGTTTTTCTACAACTACAGTCAATTATCTCACCTCCTGCTTTACATACCAATTGCTACTTTTTTTCAACCAGGAAGCCTTATAGAGCGATCTGTTTTTTTCATAAAACAGACTTGAGTTCTTAATAGCATTTACAAGCGCTTCAATTCCTTTATATCCATAAATTGGCAATTCACTTATAATAACTGGTTTAACATTATACTCTTCTAAAAATTCCACATCAGAATTACTTGTAATAAAATAATCAAACTGTCCCTTAGATATTACATTCGCCACTTCAAAATACTGTCCTATACCTATCACAACATTGGTTCCCGGATTTAATCCGGACAGTTTATTAATGTATTCTCTGCTTTCCAGATCAATGTATGGAATCTGTATGCCATCAATGACTCCACCAAGCTTCTCTACAAGACCATTAAGTCCCTGAACCTGAGATGGTGTTCCGGAAATAAACAGATGTTTTCCTCTGATAGAATCGTCACTAAATATTTCCTGCGCAATTTCTGTCCTTTTTTCAATGTATTCCAAAGCCTGATCTTCTTTCTGAAATTCTCTTGCCAGTCTTCTGAAAAATTTATTCGTATTATGTATTCCTATTGGAGCACCCGTTTTGATATATTTCACACCATATACTTCTTCTAACTCCTCAGCCAGATAACCGCCTTCATCAGGATTCAATACAATAGATGCTTTTGCTTTAGATGCCTTTTTGATATTATCAAGATCAGCATATTGAAGCAGAAGATTATAGTCGATAGTCAATTCATCCAATACGGATGTAATTGCTTCTATATCATACGGATTCTCTGAAAAGGAAATAAGATTTACAAAATTCTCCTTTTCATCCTCTGGTTTCACTTTATCTACTATATATTTCAATACGGAATGGGTGATAATATCATATCCCGTTGTTGCAGATTTCGATTTAAATCCATCCGTATAAATTGAAATAATCTTAACATCAAGCTCATCCTCAAGTTCAAGAATCATTGAACTGATATCATCATTATTGATAGCTACGACCGGTGTTCCAAGAACAAATATAACCCTGGCATGAGTTTCATTGACCGCTCTGGTTACAGCTCTTCTTAGTTTCTCATCACCGCCCAAAATAGTATCTCTTTCTTCCAGATTAGTTGAATACCACTCAAACCTGTAATCTGCATTATATGCAATATTGGCAGCTGCGCAGCCTGTTGCACCATGCACGACTACCGCAGTCTCCTTTATTGTGCTAAGCAATCTGGCTGCATACAACACCTCATCATACGTAACCTGTGATAACGTTCTGATCTTCTGCTTTATTTCTTCTCCAGAAGTCTCATCCTGAATGCCGCTTAATGTTCCATTAAAGTTACTTAGTGTACTTAATCTTTTCTCACGGGTTAATGCCCTTCTTTCATCAATAAAACTCATCAAATCGCCTCCCCGGCGGCAACCTCACCATTTTCGATACCATAGATTCTCCCCATTCTCTTGCCCAATCACGTAATTCTGTTGAGCCAAGTGGGTTTGGGACTACAAGGTTTTCATTTTCCGCAATATATTTTGCAAGATTTCTGTAAATATCTGCCTGAGCTGACGTTGGGTTTGCTTCAATAACCGTTTTTCCGTATAACTCGCTCTGCTGTACTGCAATTGAACGATCTACATATCCAGCAATCGATGTTCCGGTTCTCTTTGTAAAATCATCTACAATTTCTCTGTGGTATCCCGGCTTCATACTGTTTGCAATTACACCACCAAGCTTGGCGCCACCTGTAGGTGCGTATTTGTTAATTGCCTTAAAAAGATTGTTTGCTGCATATAATGCCATAAAGTCTGACGAACTTACAACATATGCTCTGTCTGTAATCCCATCCCTGATTGGAACTGCAAAACCACCACATACAACATCTCCAAGGACATCATATAATACATAATCTGGTTTGAATTCCTCAAAAAGATTCAATTCCTGTAACAGATTAACCGCAGCATTAATCCCTCGTCCCGCACATCCTACACCTGGTACAGGTCCTCCTGATTCAATGCATAAAACACCACCGAATCCCTTGATTGAAATATCATCCAGATGTATTTTGTTTCCTTCCCGCAGACTATCTAATACTGTTGGAAGGTATGTATTTCCTCTAAGTGTGTTTGTTGAATCACTCTTTGGATCACATCCGATCTGAATTACTCTGTAACCAGCCTCAGCTAATGCGGCGCTGATATTTGATGTAGTAGTGGACTTTCCAATTCCTCCTTTTCCATATAATATTCTCTCGGAATCTCTAAGCCAATAAAATCAAGGCTTTTGGATTCCTTTTTT
>URYB01000088.1 GCA_900552085.1 uncultured Lachnobacterium sp. | reverse complement strand
TCCAAACACAAAAGGAAAGACATTAGTAGCAGATGTATCTTCCTGCTTCTTATCTGAGCCGGTTGATGTAGAAAAGTATGGTGTAATCTACGGTGGTGTACAGAAGAACGTAGGACCTGCAGGTGTTGTTATCGTAATCGCACGTGAGGATCTGATCACAGATGATGTACTTCCGGGTACACCAACCATGTTAAAGTGGAAGACACAGGCAGACAATGACAGCCTTTACAATACACCTCCATGCTACGGAATCTATATCTGTGGTAAGGTATTTAAGTGGCTCAAGAAGATGGGGGGCTTAGAGGAAATGAAGAAGCGCAACATTGAAAAGGCAGAAATCCTTTACAATTACTTAGACGAGAGCAAGATGTTTAAGGGAACTGTCCGCAAAGAAGATCGTTCTCTGATGAATGTTCCATTCGTAACAGGAGACAAGGATCTGGATGCAAAATTCGTTAAAGAGGCAACAGAAGCCGGATTCGTTAACTTAAAGGGACATCGTACTGTTGGTGGTATGAGAGCTTCTATCTACAATGCCATGCCTAAGGAAGGTGTAGAGAAATTAGTTGAGTTCATGAAGAAGTTTGAGAAGGAGAATGCTTAAAATGTATAATTATACTTGCTTAAATCCAATCGCAGGTGTTGGTTTGGATTTGTTTTCAGAAGATTATAAGAAGGTAGATGAGCTGGCAGGAGCAGATGCTGCATTAGTTAGAAGTGCAGCCATGCATGATATGGATCTGCCGGATTCATTACTGGCTGTTGCCCGCGCAGGCGCAGGTGTAAACAATATTCCGCTTGATAAATGTGCCGACAAAGGTATCGTTGTATTCAACACACCAGGAGCAAATGCAAACGGTGTTAAGGAGCTGGTTTTTGCAGGAATGCTTTATGCATCCCGTGATATCGTAGGCGGTATCGACTGGTGCCTTGCAAACCAGAATGATGAGAACATTGCAAAGACTGCAGAAAAGCAGAAAAAGAATTTTGCAGGAACTGAGATTTCCGGAAAGAAACTTGGTGTCATTGGTCTTGGAGCAATCGGTGTACTTGTTGCAAACGCAGCAACACATCTTGGAATGGAAGTATATGGATATGATCCATATATCTCTGTAAATGCAGCATGGAACTTATCCAGAAGTGTTAAGCATATCAGCAACGTAGAAGATATTTACAAAGAGTGTGATTTTATCACAATTCATGTACCACTTCTCGATTCTACAAAGAAGATGATCGACGCAAATGCCATTGCAATGATGAAGCCAACTGCAATCGTATTGAACTTCGCAAGAGATCTTCTGGTAGATGAAGAGGCTATGGTAGATGCACTTGCAGCAGGAAAGATCAAGAAATATGTTTCTGATTTCCCAAATACAACAACGGTTGGCGCAAAGGGATGTATCGTTACACCACACCTTGGAGCTTCTACCGCAGAGTCTGAGGACAATTGTGCAATCATGGCTGTCCGTGAAATTCGTGATTACATGGAGAATGGTAATATTACACATTCTGTGAACTTCCCGGATTGTAATATGGCTGCATGCACAACTGCCGGACGTATCGGTATCCTTCATAAGAATGTCAAGGGAATGATTGCACAGTATACAACCATTCTCGGCGAGGCAGATATCAACGTGGCAGATATGACAAACAAAGCAAAAGGCGATTATGCATATGCACTGATCGACGTTGATTCTCCAATTACGGATGAAGTAGTTGAAAAATTAAAAGCAATTGATGATGTATTACGTGTACGTGTGATCAAATAATAATGGAGAAAATATATGGCTAAGATAAAACCATTTATATGTGTGAGACCTGCAGCGGACAAAGTGGCAGAGATTGCTGCACTTCCATACGATGTATACAATCGTGCGGAGGCAAAAGCAGTTGTAGAGAAAAATCCACAATCATTTCTGGCAATTGACCGTGCAGAGACACAGTTTCCGGATGATGTAGATACTTATGATACAAGAGTTTATCAGAAAGCACATGATATGTTATGTGACTGGATTGCAAAAGGCGCGTTTATTCGTGATGAACAGAAAGCATACTATGTTTATGAGCTTACCATGGATGGAAGAGTACAGACTGGAATTACAGCCTGTGCTTACATCGATGATTATGCCAACAATGTCATCAAGAAACATGAGAATACCCGTGCGGACAAAGAACAGGACCGCATCAATCATGTAGATACCTGTAGTGCACAGACCGGACCGATTTTTCTTGCCTATCGTTCCAATGATGTCATCCGGGAGATTGTAAAGAAGACAAAAGAAGGTGTGGCATTATACGATTTTACAGCAGAGGACGGTATTCGTCACCGCGTGTTTAAAATCAGTGATTCAGCAGATGTTACAGCAATTGAGAATGCATTTGATGGCATTCAGGAGATTTATATTGCGGATGGACATCACCGTGCAGCTTCCGCTGTAAAAGTGGGATTCAAGCGTCGCGAGGAACATCCGGATTATGATGGAACGGAAGAGTTTAACTATTTTCTTTCCGTATTATTCCCGGATGAGGAACTGATGATTATGGATTATAACCGTGTTGTCAAAGACTTAAACGGAATGAGTGAGGAACAGTTCCTTGCAAAGATGAATGAGCTTTTTGTTGTTTCACAGATTGGTGGAACGATTGGCGATGCTCTTTCAGAGAGCACGGTTCGTCCGGATAAGAAGGGTGACTTTGCAATGTTCATCGGTGACAAGTGGTATCGCTGCAGTATGAAACCATCCGATATTCCGAATGATCCGGTTGAGGGACTTGATGTGTCTGTATTGCAGAATCTGCTTTTGGCACCGGTGCTTGGAATCGGCGATCCGAAGACGGATAAACGTATTGATTTCGTCGGAGGAATTCGTGGTCTTACAGAGCTTGAGAAGCGTTGTCATACCGACTGCAAAGTTGCATTTGCCATGTATCCGACTTCAATTCAGGAGCTTTTTGCTGTGGCAGATGCAGACAGACTGATGCCACCGAAGTCAACCTGGTTTGAGCCGAAGCTTCGCAGTGGTTTGTTTATTCACGAAATTGAAAAATAAATAGTAATTAGGGTGTAGGGAAATCCTATGCCCTTTTTCTTACTTTAGTATAATGGAGGAACTATGCAGACACAACTTGATACAGAGGCACAACTGATTCAGGAGATATCGAACAATCCGGGCGTGATCCGGACATATTTAGAAGGAATGGTGCCTTCGCTTCTCAGTTTTCTTGTACAACTGATTGTTGCAATCCTTGTACTTTTGATCGGAAGCAGAATCATTAAATTTTTACTTAAATTGCTACGGAAGTCACTGGATCGAAGCAGAGTGGAGACGGGCGTTGTTACCTTTTTATGCTCACTCGTGAAATATTCACTTTATTTTGTGCTGGCCATGATTATTCTGGCACAGTTTGGTGTGACAACAAGTTCGGTGGTAGCGGTACTTGGATCGGCAGGACTGACCCTTGGACTTGCTTTGCAGGGAAGCCTGTCAAATTTCGCAGGCGGCGTGTTGATCCTTTTGTTGAAGCCGTTTGTTGTAGGTGATTATATTGTTGATGGAGCGACCGGACAGGAAGGAACTGTATCGGCGATTACAATTTTTTATACGAAACTGCTGACCATAGACAACCGCATGATCATGATCCCAAACGGAACATTGTCAAATTCAAGTATTACGAATGTCAGCTATATGGAAAACCGCAGGATCGATCTGTTGATCGGAGTCTCTTATGAGGCAAATCTTGCAGAGGTTAAAAAGGTGCTGGCAGAAGTTGTACAAAGACAGGATAAAGTACTGCCGGGTGAGCCGGTTGACATCTATGTATCGGAACTGGCAGATTCTTCCGTGCAGATGGGGGTCCGTGCGTGGGTAAAAAATGAAGATTACTGGCCAACCCGCTGGAAGATGACGGAAGAGATCAAGAATGCGTTGGATGAAAGCGGAATTTCGATTCCGTTTCCACAGATGGATGTTACAATCAAAAACCAGTAGGACAATGCCCGTGTAGCTGGTTGACACAATACTTTCGATGTGCTAATCTTGTAACTGTGAGCGTGTATATTCACATACACAAAAGAACGTTAAGAGGTACAGGAGGAAGTTAGTTATGCAGCAGGGAACAGTTAAGTGGTTTAATGCGAAAAAGGGTTATGGCTTTATCTCAGATGAGGCGGGAAATGATGTATTTGTTCATTTTTCAGCATTGAATATGGACGGATTCAAAGAGTTAAAGGACGGCGAGAAGGTTGAATTTGAAGTGACAGATGGTGCTAAGGGACCACAGGCTGCAAATGTAACACGTCTTGCTTAGAATTTTATAGATTCCATATAATAACTCAAAGACTATCACAATATCGTGATAGTCTTTTTATCTCATAGAAAAATGTCATAAAAAGATGTCCGTTTCTTAGGGATAACAGAAAATATAAAAAGGTTAGAGGTACAAATTCTATGGCAAAATTAAATCTGGCTGCTTATGAAATTGTGGAGGAACGTCCAATTGAAGATATTGCTTCTTATGGATATATTCTCCGTCATAAGAAAAGTGGCGCCCGGGTATGTGTGATTGCGAATGATGATGACAACAAGGTATTCTCGATTGGATTTCGCACACCGCCGGAGGATGAGACGGGTGTTCCGCATATTATTGAGCATACGACATTGTGTGGTTCCGATAAATTTCCGGTAAAAGATCCGTTTATGGAGCTGGCAAAGGGATCGTTGAACACATTCCTGAACGCAATGACGTATCCGGAAAAGACATTATATCCGATCGCAAGTTACAATGATCAGGATTTCAAAAATCTGATGGATGTATATCTGGATGCTGTTTTTCATCCGAATATTACAAAGTATCAGGAAATATTCATGCAGGAAGGCTGGCATTATGAACTGGAGTCAAAGGATGCACCACTGATCATCAATGGGGTCGTGTACAATGAGATGAAGGGCGCATATTCTTCGCCGGATGAAGTGTTAGAGACTGCAATCGAGGCTGCGCTTTTCCCGGATAATACGTACAGCAAAAATTCCGGTGGAAGTCCGGATCATATTCCAGAACTGACATACGAGGCATATCTGGAGTTTTATCACAAATATTATCATCCATGTAACTCTTATATTTATCTTTATGGAGATATGGACGTGGAGGAACGGTTAGACTGGATGGATCGCAATTATTTAAGCCAGTTTGGTCCGGCAGAGATCGATTCTTCGATTGAAAAGCAAAAGCCATTTGATGAGATTCGATATGTAGAAACCGAATATCCGATTACTGATGATGATCCGGAAGAAAACAACACTTATCTGTCTTATAACAAGGTGGTGGCAGATGTGCTGGATCGCGAACTGTATCAGGCATTTTCGGTGCTGGATTATGTGCTTGTCAGCGCGCCGGGAGCACCGGTAAGACAGGCTTTGATCGATGCGGGAATCGGACAGGATGTGTATGGTTCCTTCGAGGATGGTATGTTGCAGCCGTTCTTTTCCATTGTCGCAAAGAATGCGAACAAAGAGGATCAGGAACGTTTCGTAACGATTATTGAAGAAACACTTCAGAAACTGGTAAAAGAAGGTCTGAATCAGGATGCTTTGTTAGCAGGAATCAACAGTGCGGAATTCCGTTTCCGCGAAGCGGATTACGGACAGTTTCCAAAAGGACTTCTGTACGGTCTGCAGTGTATGGAAAGCTGGCTTTTTGATGACACGAAACCATTCATTCATCTGGAATGCTTAGACACATTACAGTTTTTGCGTGAGCAGATGAATACCGGATATTTTGAAAAACTGATCCAGAAATATCTGCTGGATAATACACATGGTGCAGTGGTTACCGTTGTGCCGAAAAAGGGATTGAACAAGGTACGGGAAGACGCATTGGCCGAAAAGCTTGCGGCATATAAAGCAACTTTATCGCCGGAAGAAATCGAAAAGCTTGTTGAGCAGACGCATCATCTTCACCAGTATCAGGAGGAGCCGTCCGCAGATGAAGATCTTCGCAAGATCCCAATGCTTGGACGTAAAGATCTTCGCAAGGAAGCGATGCCGTTTCACAATGAAGAAATGCAGGCAGGAAATATTCCTGTGGTTATGCATGAGATTGCAACCAATGGCATCGACTATATGACACTGATGTTTGAATGCGGGGATATTTCTCAGGAAGATGTTCCGTATCTTGGACTTTTGAAATCACTGTTGGGATACGTCAATACTTCGAATCATGGGTACGCAGATCTGGCAAATGCGATCAACATTTACACCGGTGGAATCTCCAGTGGAATCAGTGTATATCCGGATTTACAGAAGACGGGCAGGGTTTGTGTGAAATATGAAGTGCGGATCAAGGTGCTGGAGAATAATTTGAAGGATGCCATGGCATTGGTGGATGAAATTCTTACAACGTCGGATCTGGAAGATACCAAGCGTCTTGGAGAAATTATTGCACAGGTGAAGTCCAGACTGCAGGTAAATCTCAGCAGCAGTGGAAATGTGGTTGCAGCAATGCGTGCACTGTCGTATCAGTCACGCTATGCTTTTTATCAGGATGCAACACTAGGAATTGCATATTATAAACTGATCCAGAAGCTGGATGAGCAGATGAAGACAGATTCGAAACAGGTTGTGGATAAGCTGAAAGCATTGGTTGCAAAGGTGTTTGTACAAAACAGGCTTCTGGTCAGCTTTACCGGAACGAAAGCTGCATACGAAAAAGCGCAGCCGCTTTTCGTGCAATATTTTGGAAGACTGCCGGAAGGAACCAAGGCAGGTGATATGGCAGCCATTCAGCTTTCGAAGAAAAACGAAGGATTTACGGATGCATCCCAGATTCAGTACGTAGCCCGCGGCGGAAACTTTAAAAATCATGGATATACGTACAGTGGAACATTAAAGATTTTAAAAATGATCCTGAGTTATGAGTATCTGTGGATTAATATTCGCGTAAAGGGTGGTGCTTATGGATGTATGAGTTCTTTCCTGCGTACCGGAGAGAGTTATTTCGTATCCTACCGTGATCCGAACCTTGGTAAGACAAATGAAATCTATGAAAAGATTCCGAAGTTTGTCAAGAATTTTGATCCGGATGAGCGCGATATGACAAAATACATCATCGGTACATTTGGAAGTCTTGATACACCAATGAATCCGGAAGCAAAAGGAAGCCGTTCGATGTCTGCATATTTTCAGCATATTGCGTACGAGGATATTCAAAAAGAAAGAGATGATATTTTAAATGCTACACCGGAAGATATTCGAAAGCTTGCAGATGTGATCGCGGCAATCTTAGAGGATGACTGTTTCTGCGTTGTCGGAAATGAAAATGCCATCCGTGCAGAAAGCGGGCTTTTTATGAGTATTCAGAACTTATAGTTCAGTAAAAAGGAGAACAAATGACAGAAAATTTTAAATCAGGATTTGTTACTATAATCGGAAGACCAAACGTTGGAAAGTCGACATTGATGAACCGCATGATCGGACAGAAAATTGCCATTACATCAAACAAACCGCAGACGACAAGAAATCGTATTCAGACGGTTTATACGGATATGGACAGAGGACAGATCATTTTTCTTGATACCCCGGGTATCCACAAGGCAAAGAACAAATTAGGGGAGTATATGGTCAATGTTGCAGAAAAGACTCTCAATGAAGTGGATGTTGTTTTATGGCTGGTGGAGCCGAGCAATTTTATCGGAGCAGGGGAGCAGCACATTGCCGAACAGCTGAAAAAAGTGAAGACACCTGTCATTTTGATCATTAACAAAATGGACATGGTAGAAAAAGATAAAGTGCTTGAATTTATTGACACTTACCGCAAGATTTATGACTTTGCAGAAATCATTCCGACATCTGCACTGCGTGGACAGAACATTGATGATGTGATTGACTCTATTTTCAAATATCTTCCGTATGGACCACAGTTTTATGATGAAGATACGATCACCGATCAGCCGGAGCGTGCAATTTGTGCAGAAATCATTCGTGAAAAAGCGCTTCATGCGTTGAATGACGAAGTGCCGCATGGAATCGCAGTTGCAATCGACCAGATGAAAACACGAAAAGGCGGCATTGTCGATATTGATGCTACGATTGTGTGTGAGCGTGATTCACATAAAGGTATCATCATTGGCAAACAGGGCTCAATGCTTAAAAAAATAGGTACCAATGCCCGCTATGAGATGGAACGTCTTCTTGATACCAAGGTTAATCTGAAACTCTGGGTAAAAGTAAAGAAAGATTGGCGTGACAGTGATTTTCTGATTAAGAATTTCGGTTATCGTGAGGAAGAATAGAGAATAAATTTACCAATATTTTTCGGGGATAGTTTTGTGGACATTGCAGATTCTAAGTTTGTAGATTGTGGATAATACCACCGGAGTGAAGGAGGAAGCTGCAATGGAGAAAACCTGGGAAACATTTTGGACATCAGGAAAAGTTACCGATTATCTTGGATACCGCAATGCGGTGGAAACAGATGATCAGACAAGGCAAAGGGTACAGGACAACAATGGGACAGTCAGTGACGGTGATGGGCATGGTTTTGACAGCCATGCCTATCAGTGAATATGACAAAAGAATAACAATACTGACCAAAGAACGCGGAAAGATCACTGCTTTTGCAAGAGGTGCACGCAGACCGGGAAGCCAGCTGCTCGCGGCCACGAGCCCTTTTGCATTCGGTGAGTTTGAAGTATTTGAGGGACGCAGTTCCTATAATCTGACAAAGGCAAACATCCAGAATTATTTCCGGGAACTGGTCACGGATCTGGATGCTGCATCGCTTGGCTTTTATTTTATGGAATTTGCAGAATATTTCTGTCAGGAAAATAATGATGAGCGGATGATGCTTAAACTTTTGTATCAATCGCTAAGGGCATTGGAAAGCCCGCATATTCCAAAGGAACTCGTTAAAGTTGTTTTCGAATTGAAAGCAATCACGATCAACGGAGAGGGGCCGGAAGTATTTTCCTGTATGAAATGTCACGATAAGGAAAATCTGCAGTTCTTTTCGGTGCGAAGGGGTGGCATGTTCTGCAGTAAATGTGTAGCAGGAGTTCCGGCGATGCATGTGCTTGATTCCACGCGTTA
>URYB01000087.1 GCA_900552085.1 uncultured Lachnobacterium sp. | reverse complement strand
TTACGGCGATTTCACCGAAAAAGGACGTGGATGGATTCCACCCGCAGAACGTGGGCGCACTTGTAATTGGAGAGCAGGGCTTTGTTTCCTGTACGCCGGCAGGCATTATTCAGTTGTTAAAGCGCAGCAATATTGAGATTGAAGGAAAACATTGTGTTGTAATCGGACGTAGTAACATCGTCGGCAAACCGATGTCTTTGCTTATGCTACGTGAGAATGCAACTGTTACCATCTGTCATTCCAGAACAAAGAATATTAAAGAGATCTGTCGTGAAGCAGATATTTTAATTGTTGCAATCGGCAAACCACAGTTCATCGACGCAGATTATGTAAAAGATGGCGCGGTCGTTATTGACGTAGGAATTCATCGTGATGAAAACAACAAGCTTTGCGGAGATGTAAAATTCGATGAAGTAGAACCGAAAGCATCTTACATTACTCCTGTTCCGGGTGGCGTTGGGCCAATGACAATTGCAATGCTGATGCATAACTGTGTAGAGGCAATGAAATTATATTCATAAAATAAGGGGATATTTATGAAATGTATTTATTGTGGTAAAGAGCTTGCGGAAGGTGAACTTTTTTGCCCGGCATGCGGAAAAGCGGTACAGATTGTACCAGACTATAACGTATATGACGATGATTACCTGAAAGAAGTGCTTGCACAGGAGAACCAGAAGAAACCGGCAACGACAGGCACCGGGAAAAAAACGGCTTCCGTGACATCAACTGCACAACCTTCTGGAAAAGGAAGGGATCCCAAACAGAAAAAGAAGCAGATGATGATTATCGGAGGTGTCATCGCGGTAATCTGTGTGCTGATTCTTGTTCTTGTACTTGTGGGCGCAGGAATTCAGAAAAAGCACGCAAACTCATTTGATTATCAGGTAAGTCTGGCGGAAGAAGCTTACAAAAAGGGAAATACAGATGATGCGATTACTTATTACGAGAATGCATTATCACTTGACAAGAACAATATAGAAGTCCGACTGATCCTTGCAGGAATTTACGAGGAACAAAAGAACTATGACGCAGCGTTGGTGCTGTACCAGGAAGTTTTAAAAATCGATTCTGCGAACAGAGATGCCTGTAAAGGACTGATCGCAATCTATGAAAAGCAGAAAAACTATGATGCCATCATAGAGTTATCCGATGCGGTAGATGCAAGCCTTGCAGATCTGTTTACGGACTATCAGGTACAGACGCCAAAATTCAGCATTGAACCAGGCGTATATGATGGAGCACAGACGCTTGTGTTGTCATCGGATGCCGGCGATTCTGTTTTTTATACAACAGACGGATCCGATCCGATGGAAAAGGGACTGATGTATACAAATCCAATTCCACTTGATGAAAACAATCATACGTATGTGATCAAAGCGGTGTGTATGAATGACAAGAATCTATACAGTGATGTGGTAACGAATCAGTATCAGATTAAAATTCCGGCACCGGACATTCCAATTGTTACCCCGGATGGTGGTGATTTTGGTGTGGAGACAACCGTTTCGGTTACTGTTCCGGATGGATGCAGCGCATACTATACGTGGGATGGCTCGACACCGACATCTGCAAGCAGCCGCTATGCCGGCCCGCTTACGATTCCGGAAGGAAACAATGTGTTATCGGTCATCATCATTGATAATATAACACATTTATCTTCTGAAGTATATCGTGGTAATTTTATTTATTATGCAGAAGATTATGAAAATGGTGATGGGGAAGATACGTTGGATGAGCAATAAAGCTTACAAAAAAGAACCGACAGATTTGTCGGTTCTTTTTTGTGTCATTTTATTTTTGTAACTATTCTTCAATAAACTCAATTTCGTTTTCTGCAAGATGACTGATTCTTGCAAGCGAATATACATCAAATCCCTGGGATACAAGTTTTTCATGTCCCGGCTGGAATGATTTTTCAATAAGAATGCCAATTCCGCCGATTGTAGCATGTGCTTTACGAAGAAGACGAATCGCACCTGTTGCGGCTTCTCCGTTCGCAAGGAAGTCATCTATGATCAGTACATGATCATTTTCTGAAATAAATTTGGATGAAAGTGTCAGCTCATAGCTGGTTCCTTTGGTAAAAGATGTAACTTCTGTCTGGAACAGATGATCATTTAATACCTTGGATGGCTGCTTCTTTAAAATGATGAGCGGAAGTCCCATACACTGTGCTGTCATCAGTGCCGGAGCGATACCGGAACTTTCAATTGTTGCAATCTTTGTAATTCCACGATCCTTAAAATGATTGGCAAATTCTTCGCCAATGTGTGCCATCAGTTCGGGATCTACCTGATGATTGATAAAACTGTCTACCTTTAAGATGTCTTCGTTGATTGCGTTACCATCTTTTTTGATTCTTTCCTGTAATTCTTTCAAGATTCCTTACCTCGCAAAATAAATAGTATGTAGCATGTCTGCTTTTTTTTGTTATTATACCATCTTAGTATGAAAATTTACATACCATATGTCTAAATTTTGTAAAAACTTGTCAAAGAAGACCGATATATAGTAGAATAGTAGAATGAAAATCAGTATTGTATGTGTAGGAAAAATAAAAGAAAAATTTTATACGCAGGCAATTGCAGAATATGCAAAGCGCCTGAGCCGTTATTGTAACCTGAATATCATAGAAGTTGCCGACGAGAAAACAAAGGAACAGGCAACAGAAAACGAGATTGCAATTGTCAAACAAAAAGAAGGGGAGCGCATTTTAAAATCGATTCGTGAGGATGGTTATGTTATTGCTCTGGCCATCGATGGAAAAATGTTTGATTCGGTGGAACTCTCAGAAAAGATTGAAAAACTAGGAGTTCTTGGAACCAGTCATATCTATTTCGTGATTGGCGGTTCCCTTGGACTTTCTGATGAAGTGCTAAAGAGAGCCGAATTTTATCTGAGGTTTTCCAAAAAGACATTTCCACATCAGTTGATGCGGGTAATTTTATTAGAGCAGATTTACCGGTCGTACCGTATTATGAATCATGAACCGTATCATAAATAAGGTGGCGCATAGGACGGACTGTTTTTTCATATAGTTAAGTATGAAAAGCCATAAATCGAATCCGAATCATCCAAAACTGAAGACCGAACGTATGGTAGAAGAGCTTGAATTACCAAAAGATCTGTTTCTTGGGATGCCGCTCCTTTCCATGGAAGGGAACCGGACGCTCTGCATTACCAATCATCGCGGAATTATCCGATACAGTCATGAGACAATCGTTGTCGCTTCCCGTTCCTATGGAATCGAAGTTACGGGAAGGGAATTGATGATTCCACGTTTTACACAGGATATTCTCGAAATTACCGGATACATGGAAGGTGTTCGGTTTCTGTTATGATTCACTGGTTCTATCGATTCGCAAGAGGTTGGCTTAAAATAGAATTATATGGCAGAGAAGTGATGCGTTTCTTAAATCTGTGCAGCAAGCATGGGATAGATTTCTGGAATGTCGTTTGTGTGGACGCGCAGCATGTGAATTGTTGTATTGACCTGAAAGACATCTATAAATTGCACCCGTTTTTGCGTAAGACGCGGGTCCGATTACGGATTATCCTGCGAAAAGGCATGCCTTTTCTGATGTTCCGGTATCGTAAACGCAAGATCTTTTTTGCAATATTGGCAGCCATGCTTATTTTTACAGGTGTTCTTTCTACCCGCATCTGGCGCATTGAAATTGTCGGGAATGCCTCTATTGGAGAGGAAACGTTGCTGACATATCTGGATGCGCATGATATTTCTTATGGCACGCAAAAGAACCGCATCGACAATGACGCCATGGAATTAGCGCTTCGACAGGATTTTGATTCCATTATCTGGGCAAGTGTTTACGAGGAAGGCACCAAGCTGGTTGTATGTGTGCAGGAAAAAATCGCTTCGGACCGGAAGGAACCGGAAGAAAATAATGGATATACGGATCTTGTTGCCAAACAGGATGCAACCGTTTCTTCGATTGTTACAAGAAGCGGAATACCGGTTGTCAAAGCAAAAGACAAAGTAAAAGCCGGGGATATTCTGGTATGCGCGAGACAGGAGATTTTAGATGATAATGGTGAGGTAAAAGAATATTTTTATCAGAACGCAGATGCAGATGTTATTGGAGAAGTTGTGTATGACTACGAGGACTGGATTCCCCAGGAGCAGATTCTTTCCAAACAGACAGGACGCACGCATACCAAATACTGTGTCCGTATGTTGAACCGGCAAATTGTCACACCGGATATTCATGCTGCTTTTTCCAGCTCCGAATCCATAGAAGATATGAAACAGTTGTGCCTGATGCAGAATTTTTATCTTCCGGTCTATATTGGAAAAATCACCGAATATGAACAGGAAAAAGAAAAGATCAAGGTATCCATGGATTCTGCAAAAGACATTGCAATTCAAAATCTGGAACAATTTCTTAATAAATTGGAAGAAAATGGGGTTTCAATTATTGACAAAAATGTTATGATTGAAAAGATAGATAAAAAATATCACGTCTACGGAAAAATCAAAGCCTGTGAAGATATTACCAAAACTGCTCCGACAGAAATAAAAACTATTTCAGCGGAGCCGGAAAAAGAGCAAGATGAAGTACAGACGTCGAGGGAAGGAAATAATGAATGAGTCTGAATGAAGTATCACTCCGTATTCCAACGGAGCATATGGCCAATGTATTTGGCCAGTTTGATGCCAACATTAAAAAAATAGAGAGGACACTTGGTGTTACTGTGATCGTTCGGGATGATCAGGTAAAGATTATCGGAAATGAATCCGCAGCCAATGGCGCAGTAGAAGTCTTTAACCAGCTGTATGAGCTTTCCCAAAGAGGAAATGTCATTGCCGAACAGAATGTAAATTACGCATTGGCGCTGCTTCAGGAGCACAAAGGCAACCAGATGGTAGAAATTGACAAAGATATCATCTGCCACACAATAAATGGCAAGCCGGTGAAGCCAAAGACCATTGGTCAGAAAGACTATGTGGACAATATTCGCAGGAAAATGGTCGTTTTCGGAATGGGACCGGCAGGAACTGGAAAAACTTATCTTGCAATGGCGATGGCAATCACGGCTTTTAAGAATGAAGAAGTAAGCCGTATCATACTTACACGCCCGGCGATTGAGGCGGGAGAAAAGCTCGGCTTTCTTCCAGGGGATCTGCAGAGTAAGGTAGATCCTTATCTGCGGCCACTTTATGATGCATTGTATCAGATCATGGGCGCAGAGAGTTTTCAGAAAAATATGGAAAAGGGATTGATCGAAGTAGCACCGCTTGCCTATATGCGCGGTCGTACATTGGATAATGCATTTATTATTCTTGATGAGGCACAGAATACGACACCGGCACAGATGAAAATGTTCCTGACACGAATCGGTTTTGGTTCAAAAGCGGTCATCACCGGAGATGCCACACAGAAGGATCTGGCTCCGGGTGCAAAATCGGGACTGGATGTTGCACTTCGTGTACTTAAAAATATAGAGGATATTGGAATATGTGAACTTACCAGCAAAGATGTTGTGCGTCATCCGCTCGTACAGCGCATTGTACAGGCATACGATGACTATGAGAAAAAACAGTCGAACAAGACCAACCGAAAAAATGTAAGATCAGGCAGGAAGAACGATGAAAGACAAAAATAAACCGGTTCGTAAAGAACATATGAATCTGTACCGTGTCCTGTCACTGATTGCCATAGTGATTGCAACGTTTGGAATGACGGCTGTTTTGTGTGCACAAAATCATTTTTTTATTGATGAATGGCTGTGTCTGTTTCTGCTGGATGTTGTTTTCCTTATGTTATTCTTTTTCCAGTTAGAATTTGAGCGGTGTATCGGATGGCTGGTAAGCAATCCTCAGACAAGCTTTATACGACTGGCATTTGCATATTTTATCTGCTGTATACTTACGTTTGCAATGACATTTCTACCGGAGCTGTTTCGGCCGGTCATGTTGGTTCCGATATTGATTCTGGCAGTCAGCAGCAATGGAATTGCCGTAACGGTAGGAATTTTCTTTGATGTATTGCTGAGTATTTCCTCTGGTAACAGTTTCTATGCTTTGCTTTGCTTTTGCATGCTGACGCTTTTAGCATCCGTGTTGGCACAGGCTTTGCGAAAAAAAGAATACCGTGTCTGGATTTCGATTCTGGCATTTTGCCTGAATATGATCATTCCCGGTATCTCTTACTATATGGCGTATAAAGAGTTCAACAAACAAATATACATTTATGGTGCAATCAATGGCGTTGTGACTGCGTTGTGTTGTCTGTTCATGTTCCGCTGGTTATGGGATGGGGCACAAAAAGAGAAGGACAACCTTCTTATGGACATTGTTTCCGATGATTATTCGGAAGTAAAAGCGTTAAAAGATTTTTCCATGGTAGAATACGAACATGCACGTAAAGTCTCAGATATTGCAAGCCGCTGTGCGAAAGCAGTAGGATACAATGAACATCTCTGCCTTGCAGGGGGCTTTTATTACCGTATGGGACAGTGGATCGGCGATCCTTATGTGGAAGAGGGTGTGAAAAAAGCAAAAAGCCTCTGCTTTCCCGAAGAGTTAATGATAATTCTTCTGGAATATTACGGGGAGGAACAGTTACCATCTATCCCGGAATCCGCACTGGTCCATATGGTAGATGCACTTGTGATCAAGCTGGAAAAAATCAGTGACGGTTTTGAAAAAAGTGAATGGAACCATGAAATTCTGATCAATCAGACATTAAATGAATATTCATCCAGCGGGATTTACGATCATTGTGGGATGAGCATGAATCAGTTTTTGAAGATCAGACAGTTTTTGACAAAGGAGGAACTTCTGCGTTGAGTTTTTATTTAGAAGAAGAGTGTAACGTACCTTTTGCATTTCCATACGCTTCCCTTGCGGAAGAAGTTGTAAATTTCTGCATTGCGCATGAAAATTTTCCATATGAGGCGGAAGTAAATCTTACGCTTACAGATAATGATGGCATTCATACGATCAACAAAGAATACCGTCAGATCGACCGTCCGACGGATGTATTGAGCTTTCCTATGCTTTCTTATGAGAAAGCTGGAGATTTTACTTTTCTGGATGCGGAAAGTGATGATGATTTTAATCCGGACACCGGAGAAGCCATGCTTGGAGATATCATTATTTCTGTAGAAAAAGTACAGGAACAGGCAAAGGCTTACGGACACAGTGAAAAAAGAGAATTTGCTTTTCTGATTGTACATAGCATGCTTCACTTGTTTGGTTATGACCATATGACACCGGAAGATGCGGCGATTATGGAACCGAAGCAAAAAGAAATCTTAGAAGCTATGAATATATCCCGAGAGGAATAAAGGAGTAGAATATGAAACGTAAAATGATATACGCTGTGCTTTTGGCAATGGCTGTTCTTGCATTGACCGGATGTAAGAAGAAAGACGAACAGGCAGTGCAGCCGGAGACACAGATGCAGACAGAGGCGCTTCCTGTAGCTGAGACAGAGACGCAGGAGAGCGAGCCAACACACGAAGGCGAAGTGCGCAGCTTTTATACCGGCGAATGGATTGATGAAAAACTGGCATGGAAGAGACCGGTTGCAGTCATGACGGAAAACACGCATGTGACACTTCCACAGTATGGTGTCAGCAATGCCGATGTGATTTATGAATGTCCGGTAGAAGGCGGAATTACCCGAATGATGGCAATTTATCAGGACTTTGAATCGCTCGAAAAAGTCGGAAATGTAAGAAGCTGTCGTCTGTATTATGTCTATTTTGCAAAAGAATTTGATGCTGTCTATTTCCACGCCGGCGAAAGTAAATATGCTTTGGATGTGCTGAACAGTTCCTTTATTGACAATGTGGATGGTATTACCGGCAAAGGCGGCGGATACTATTATCGTGATAACAGCCGCAAAGCGCCACACAACCTGTATACGACAGGTAAGAATCTGGCTGCTGCAATTAAAAATTATGGCTATACCTCTTCTCTTCCGGAAGATTATACACCACATTATCAATTTACAACGGAAGATGTGCCAAATATGCTGGAAAACGGAGAGGATGCAGCCGTTGTGAAAATGTATTATGTTGACGCGAAGCCATGGTTTTTGTACAATGAAAAAGATGGGCTGTATTATCGCTATGAATTTGGAGATAAGCAGGTCGATGGCGCAACAGGCAAGCAGCTTGCTGTCAAGAATATTATTCTCCAGAATTGTGCCAGCTCATTAAAGGATTCCAAAAACGGAACACTTGATATCAATTATCAGTCTGGTGGAACAGGAAAATACATTACCAATGGTAAGGCAATCGATATCACCTGGTCGCGGGCATCGGCAAGTGCCAAGACGCAGTATTTTGATGAGAATGGAAAGGAAATCATTCTCAATCCTGGTAAGACCTGGGTAGAAATCGTAGAGAACTCCCGTGCCAGCCAGAATGTGATCTATCATACGGCAGAGGAATTTCAAAAATAAAAGTAAAACACCTGAGAGTCAGGTTGTTGAGGTTAAAAAATGGGTAAATCAAAGAAAAATGGAACAAATTTTCTTGTACAGGGTTCAATCCTTGCAGTTGCATCAATCATAAGCCGAATCATCGGTCTGGTATATCGTATTCCGATGAACAGTATTCTTGGAGACATTGGAAACGGATACTACAGTTGTGCGTTTGATATCTATAATGTTGTATTGATTATTTCATCGTACAGTCTGCCTCTTGCAGTATCCAAAACGGTATCTGCAAAGGTTGCCAAAGGACAATACAATACGGCATATCAGGTTCTGAAAGGTGCACTTACATTTGCGTTTGTTGTCGGAACGATTGCAGCAATTGTCGTTTATTTCGGAGCTGAGTTCTTTACAGCGACGCTTTTGAAAACACCATACAGTGTATTCGCGTTGAAAATACTCGGACCGGCACTTGTTGTTGTCGCAGTTCTTGGTGTTTTACGAGGATTCTTTCAGGGACTTGGCACTATGATGCCGAGTGCGATTTCACAGATTATCGAACAGATCGCCAATGCTATTATCAGTATCTGGGCTGCGTATGTGCTGACCGGATATGGAAAACGCATCGGAGCGGTACTTGGTGATCCGGAACATTATGGTGCGGCATATGGTGCAGCCGGCGGTACGCTTGGAACAAACCTTGGAGCAGTCGCAGGACTGTTATTTGTCCTGTTTGTGTTCTTTGCCTATATGCGTGTATTTAAACGCAGGATGAGAAGAGAGCGCAATGTGCAGGTAGATTCTTTTTCTTACACAATGAAAATTCTTATTGTGACGATCATTCCGGTTTTATTGAGTACGACGGTTTACAATATCAGCGGAATCATTGA
>URYB01000086.1 GCA_900552085.1 uncultured Lachnobacterium sp. | reverse complement strand
CTTTTTCTGGTGGTACCGTAGGTGGTTATCCGGCAGAAAATATCGGACTGATTATGGATGTTCCGCTGGAAGTTACAGTTGAACTTGGCAGAACACAAAAGTCCATTTCCGATATTTTGGATTTTGGTCCTGGAAAGATTATTGAGTTAAACAAGATAGCTGGAGAACCGATTGATGTTCTCGTGAATGGCAAATATGTTGCAAAGGGCGAAGTAGTAGTAATAGAGGAAAGTTTTGGTGTCCGCATTACCGAAATCGTGAATGCTGCGAAACCAACATAACATACGGATGACAGGTGAGGACATGAACATTTTATTGTCGGGGGCATTAGACAGTTTTGTTCAACTGATAGGTGCTCTGATTATATTTGCTTTTGTGATTGGAATTACTTATCTTACAACCCGTTGGATGGGCGGTATCCAAAAAGGCAGAAGCAATAATAAAAATTTACATATCATCGAGAGCATTAGTGTTGGAAACAACAAAATGATCAGTATTGTAGAAGCAGGAACTTTGTATCTTGTTGTTTCTGTTGGAAAAGATGAGGTACATCTCCTTGCACAACTGACCCGAGATCAACTGAAAGATTTTTCGTTTGAAGAGCAAAAAACAGTGGAAACACAAGAATCGTTTGCTGAAATATTAAGTAAGATAAAAGATAAGTTACCGAAGAAATAGGAATTAGAATGAGTCGATTAAAAAAAATATATTGTAGAGCAAGTTTTATTTTTGCATGTATAGTCGTTGTACTTACAATTACATTATCGTTCACAAATCCAGTGAATGCTTATGCAGCATCTTCTTCACAGTCTGGTAAAAGTACACAGTCAGACAATCGGGACATCGCGGATGCATTGGGGGATAATACCAATGGTCTGTCAATTACTTATAATAATGATTCGGGATCAATTTCTACACCGGTTCGAATGCTTTTGATATTAACCGTGCTGACACTGGCGCCTTCGATTTTGATTATGATGACTTCTTTTACAAGAATTATCATTGTGTTGCATTTTGTTCGCACTGCAATCGGTACCCAGACAGCACCACCAAATCAGATTTTGATTGGTTTGGCACTTTTCCTTACATTGTTCATTATGTGGCCTACATTTCAGGAAATTAACACCAATGCCATTCAGCCATTGGACAAGGGAGAGATTACACAATCTGAATTTTGGGAAGAGGCTGAGAAACCGATTCGCGAATTTATGATTAAAGATGCAAAAATCCAGATGCGTGATGTAAATCTTTTTGCCGAAATTTCCGGTCAGACATATGAGGATACAGAAGAATTGTCAGATGTTCCTTTTACGACGCTGGTGCCGGCTTTTATCTTGAGTGAACTTCGTAAGGCTTTTATTATGGGATTCTTAATTTATATTCCATTTATTGTTATTGATATGGTAGTATCATCTGTGCTTATGTCTATGGGTATGATGATGCTTCCACCTACAACGATTTCATTACCATTTAAGATTTTATTGTTCATATTGGCAGATGGATGGAACCTTGTGATAGGCTCGCTGGTACATACGTTTTATTAGGAGGCGGTTAAATGATTACAGAAGGTGCAATTCTTGATATTGCCAGAGATGCGATTTATACAATTGTTATTACATCAGCACCTTTGCTGATTGTGTCATTGGTAATTGGTTTGATTATCAGTATTTTTCAGACTGTGACATCCATTCAGGAACAAACACTTACATTTGTCCCTAAAATTCTTGGGATTTTTGTTACGATGTTAATTTGTGGATCCTGGATGCTGAATAATATGACAAGTCTGATTGCGCGACTCTGGTCAAACTTTAGTTATTATTTGAGCTTAGGATAGTGCAATGGTAAATTTCGCTTTTACATTAGATAATTTTGAATATTGGCTTTTGATTCTGGTAAGAATTACATGCTTTATATATATTGCTCCATTTTTTGGACAGAGCGGAATTCCAAATCAGGTTAAAATTGGCTTATCTGCATTTGTTTCGCTTCTTTTATATAGTGTTGTGCCACGACCGGATCTGACATATGCGAGTGTTGTTGGATATGCGGTTGTTGTACTGAAAGAGGGAATTACGGGGTTGCTCATAGGTTTTGCTGCAAATATCTGTAATTCTATTGTTTTATTTGCAGGTAACATTATAGATATGGACATTGGATTGTCTATGGCAACAGAATTTAATCCGGATATGGGAACGGAGTCGACGCTTACCGGAAGTTTGTATTATTATCTGGTATTGCTTCTTTTGGTAAGTTCAAATTTACATACGTATCTGATCCGGGCGATAGCAGATTCTTTTACAGTTATCCCAATTGCAGGACAGAAGTTTGCATGGGATCATTTACTGAAAGCGATGGTCCAGTATATGGGAGATTTATTTGTGATTGGATTCCGTATATTTCTTCCGTTTTTTGCCTGTATTATGATATTGAACTGTGTACTTGGTATTATGGCAAAAGTTGCTCCGCAGATGAATATGTTTTCTGTTGGTATGCAATTGAAAGTCCTTGTAGGATTTGTCGTATTGTTTTTAACAGTTTTTTTGCTTCCAAGTGTTGCAGATTATATTTTTTCAGAAATCAAAACGATGGTGAAGTTAATTGCAGAAGGTATGTACTGATGAGGATGTGTTAAAAAATCAAATATTGAAGTATAATCTGCAGTGGTTTGCGAAAGATGGAGAAGGCGGCGAAAAAACTGAGCCGGCAACTGCAAAGAAATTAAAAGATGCCCGTGAAGAGGGTAAAGTAGCAAAAAGTAAAGAGTTAAATTCAGCTTTCGGCTTAATTGTACTATTTCTTTGTCTTAAAATATTTGTTTCGTATGTTGGTCAGAAACTGATTTCCATATTTACTTATGTTTACGGTCAGATGGCCGATTTTGTTTTGATTAATGAAAAGAATTTGAGTACACAGGCCATAGCATCTCTTTTTAAAAATATCATTTTACAATGGATGCTTATAGTGCTTCCGTTTTTTGCATTTGGTTTTATCATTGCATTATTAGTCAGCATCGTTCAGGTTGGATGGAAAGTTTCTACAAAACCAATGAAACCGGAGCTTTCAAAATTTAATCCGATTAATGGATTTAAAAGAATGTTTTCCAAGGATTCGGTGTTTGAACTTGTAAAATCAATCATTAAAATTGGATTGATCGGATATATGGCATATGCATCGATTCGGGATCACCAGAATGAACTTTTTATTTTATATGACCTGGAGTTGAAACAGGCGGTTACACTTGTAGGAAGTCTGGTGATTGATGTAGGCTTTCGAATCAGCCTGGTATATATGATTGTCGGTATCGCAGATTTTGTGTATCAGAAACATAAATTTAATGAAGACATGAAGATGACCAAGCAGGAAGTAAAAGACGAATTCAAAAATACAGAGGGAGATCCGCAGATTAAAGGCCGACAGCGTCGAAAAATGCAGGAGGTATCTCAAAAACGAATGATGCAGGATGTGCCGAAAGCGGATGTGGTCATTACGAACCCGACGCATTTTGCAGTAGCGCTTCGCTATGATACAAAAGAAAGTACAGCACCGGTTGTAGTGGCAAAAGGTGCTGACTATGTAGCACAGAAAATAAAAGAAATTGCAAAAGACAATCAAATAGAGATTGTAGAAAATAAACCACTTGCCCGTATGATTTATCATAATGTGGATGTGGGAGCAGAGATTCCGCCAGAACTTTATCAGGCGGTTGCGGAAGTTTTAGCTTATGTATATCGGTTGAAAAATCCGCAGGAATAGAAAATACAGAAAGGAGGTAATTGCAGATGTTGAAAAAAGCAGATATTGGTGTTGGTTTATACTTACTTTGTGCAGTTGTTTTCTTTATTGTACCAATTCCATCATTGCTTTTGGATGTAATGCTTGCTTTTAACATTGCAATTGCTTTGATCATTCTGTTTAACGTATTGTTTGTAAGGGAAGTATTGGATATGTCGTTCTTCCCGACCTTATTACTGTTTACGACGATTTTCCGTATATCGTTGAACGTATCATCAACACGTCTGATCCTTTTGACAGGAGATCCGGGTAATGTCGTTCGTACATTCGGAAGTTTTGTTGGTGGCGGAAATATGGTAGTTGGTACCATTGTATTTATTGTGTTGGTATTGATTCAGTTTATCGTAATCAACAAAGGTTCTGAACGAGTTTCTGAAGTAACAGCAAGATTTACATTGGATGCTATGCCTGGTAAACAGATGGCGATTGACGCGGATCTGAATACTGGTGCAATCACAGATAAAGAAGCAAAAGAGCGCCGTGAAAAAATCCAGAGAGAATCCAGTTTCTTTGGTGCCATGGATGGTGCTACAAAGTACGTAAAGGGAGATGCTACAGCAGGTCTTATTATTACATTTATCAACCTGATTGGTGGAACGGTTATGGGTGTTATGAATCAGGGACTGGATTTTGCAGATGCGATTCAGCAGTTTGGACTGCTGACTATCGGTGATGGACTTGTTTCACAGATTCCATCTTTGCTGATTTCATTGTCGACTGGTATCCTCGTTACGAAAGGATCCAATGAAGCTGATTTCTCAGGAATTCTGGTCAAGCAGCTGTTTGGAATCCCGAGAGTTATGTACATAGTTGGAAGTGTGCTGATCGTCCTGGGCGTTATTACTCCATTGAACGTTGTTTTGTTTGTCGGCGAGGGTGTTGTATTTCTTCTTGCAGGAAGAAGCATCAGCAATGACATTGGTGAGGAAAACATTGAAGAAGAAGTACAGCAGGCAGAGACAGAGGCAGAAGAAATACGAAAGCCGGAAAATGTTGTTTCACTTTTGCAGGTGGATCCAATTGAACTTGAGTTTGGATATGGAATTATCCCGTTGGCAGATGTGAATCAGGGTGGCGATCTGTTGGATCGTGTTGTTATGATACGAAGGCAGATTGCACTTGAACTTGGTACCGTTGTGCCAATTATTCGATTACGAGATAATATACAGTTGAATCCGAACCAGTATATTATTAAAATAAAAGGTGTACAGGTGACAGAGGGAGAAATTCTGTTTGATCATTATATGGCTATGAACCCGGGGTATGTGGAAGAAGAGATTACCGGTATTCCGACGTTTGAACCATCGTTTCATCTGCCGGCAATCTGGATAACGGAAGCGCAGAGAGAACGGGCGGAAAGTCTTGGCTATACGGTGGTGGATGCTCCTTCAATTATAGCTACTCATTTGACGGAAGTGATTCGCAGTCATATTGCAGAACTTCTCACAAGACAGGATGTACAGAATCTTGTTAATAATTTGAAAGAGTCCAATCCGGTTCTGGTTGATGAACTTACACCGAAGCTTCTGGGACTTGGCGAGATACAAAAGGTATTGCAGAATTTACTTGAAGAGGGAATATCCATTCGTGATTTGCTCACAATTTTTGAATCTCTTGCAGACCATGCACAGACTACGAGAGATACGGATGTACTGACAGAATATGCAAGACAGAGCCTGAAACGTGCAATTTCAAGCAAGTATTTCCCGGCAAACGAAACGACAAGCGTAATTACTCTGGATCCAAAAGTGGAACAGGAAATTATGTCTTCCGTAAAACAGACGGAGCAGGGAGCTTACTTAACACTTGACCCGGAAAAAACAAAGGCCATTATGGATTCTGTAGGAACAGAAACGCAAAAACTGGAAAGCATTGGAAAAAATCCAATTATTATTACATCTCCGATTGTGCGTATGTATTTTAAAAAGCTGACGGAGGATTATTTTAAAGACTTGATTGTTGTATCTTACAATGAGGTTGAATCCAATGTAGAACTTCAATCAGTAGGGATGGTGACAGCATAAGTGACAATTAATAAATTTCAGGGAAAAACAAAGGAAGAAGCAATTCAGAAGGCAAAGACAGAATTCGGTGAAACAGCCGTAATTATGAATGTAAAGGAAGTTAAACCAAAGGGATTTTTTCGCATTTTTAAAAGTACAACATATGAGGTGACGGCTGCTATGGAAGAAAAAGAACAAAATGTAAATCAGACAATTGCCATGCAGAATATGAAAAAATTACATGACAGCATTAATTTCGCAGCGGATGAGAAAATTGAAATTCCAAAACAGGAGAGTAAGCCAGAGGAAAAAGCTGAGACAAAGTCAGTTCGTATGCCGGATTTTTCCCAACTAATCCGACAGGAGCAGAAAAAAGAGAGCGAGGAGAGACAAATCGAAAAAAGACTGGATGATTTGTCAAATCGTCTGGAAGAAAGTCTGGGACATACTTCGGGTGGAATAGAACTTACAAAAGAACCATCTGCAGAGGAACTTAATTTTATTCGAATTTTATACAGCACCTTATTAAAAAACGAAGTGAGTGAAAAATATGTGAATCAGATACTGGACGAAGTCGAACAGTTCATCCGACCGGGAAACAGTGTGGATATGATTCTGGCAAATGTATATCAGAAATTGATATTGCGTTTTGGACAGCCGAAACCTATTGATCTAGCTGGTGCAAAACCGAAAGTTCTGGTGTTTGTAGGTCCGACCGGTGTCGGTAAGACAACAACAATTGCAAAAATTGCTTCGAAATATAAAGTGGATTATGACAAAAAAGTTGCTTTCATTACTTCGGATACATATCGAATTGCTGCAACGGAACAGTTGCAGGTATATGCAAATATTCTGGATGCTCCGATGACGATTGTGTATTCAAAAGATGAAATTAATTCTGCAATTGAAAAGTATGCAGATTATGATATGGTTTTTGTAGATACGGCTGGATTTTCTCATAAAAATACTCCACAGAGAGAGGATATGAAAAAGTTATTAGATGGGATTGATGGAAAGTATCAAAAAGAAGTCTATCTTGTCTTAAGTGCAACCACGAAATATAAAGATTTATTGGAAATTGTTGATATTTATCGTGAAATAACAGATTATAAATTTATATTTACAAAACTTGATGAGACGACGACATACGGAAACCTGCTCAATATTAAATTATATGCAGGAGCAGAGTTGTCTTATATGACCATTGGACAGAATGTACCAGATGATATTGCAATTTTTGATACGCAAAAGATTGTCAAACAATTGTTAGGAGGCAATGCGTGATGGATCAGGCACAACAGTTGCGTAATGTGATTAAACAGCGCAATCAGAATAATATAAATGCAGCCAGGGTGATTACCATCACAAGTGGAAAGGGCGGCGTTGGAAAATCAAATCTTGCAGTAAATCTTGCGGTTTGCCTTCGAAAGGCTGGCAAGCGAGTGGTTATTTTTGATGCGGATTTTGGATTGGCAAACGTTGAGGTTGTATTTGGAGCAATCCCAAAATATACGTTATTCGATTTTATATATCGCGGAAAAAGTATTTCGGAGGTGATTACCAAAGGCCCTATGGATATTGGGTTCATTTCCGGAGGTTCAGGCATTATTGGACTGAATGATCTGACCCATGAGCAGGTGATGCGCCTGGTACAGTCAATCAGTGAATTGAATGAACTGGCGGATTACATTATTATTGATACTGGAGCTGGCATTTCCGATCAGGTTTTGGAGTTTGTAGTAGCAAGTCCGGAAGTACTTCTTGTGGCAACACCGGAACCAACTTCCCTCACGGATTCCTATTCGCTGCTTAAAGTGTTATATCGTAACCCTGATTTTGATCCGAATGCAACGGCTATTCATGTGGTACTGAATCGGGTGAATTCATTGGAAGAGGGAAAAGCAATGTATGAAAAACTCAATTCTGTGGTATCCCAGTTTTTGCATGGGGATTTGGACTATCTTGGTATGATTCCGCAGGATACTGCTTTGGAACGGGCTATTCGTCAGCAAAAAACAGTGTCACAGTTAGAACCGAATGCAAAATCATCCAAAGCATTTGAAGTGCTTGCAGGAAATCTGATGAATGGAACGCACAACGAGCTAAGCTGGGGGATTGGACAAATGTTTTCTCACTTTTTATCCAATTTCAAAGTAGGAGAATAAAACATGATACTTTCTGAAATTACAAGTCCGGGGGACAAAATTGATATTCGACTGATGCATCAGGTGAAAATAGAAGACAATGGTGGAGAGATGGCACAGGTGTATAAAAGTGTTATCTGTGATTATCTGTCGGATGACCTGGTGGAAATCGGAATGCCTACGGCGGATGGAAGGATGGTTCTTTTTCAGGTAAATGCTGAGTGCCAGATGGTTATCTACACAAAGAGAGGCATGTATCAGTGTACTGCTGTAGTACAGAAACGATATAAGAAGGATAATCTGTATTTACTTTCCATGGAAATTACAAAAGAACCGAAACGATTTCAAAGAAGAGAGTTTTTCCGTGTTGATCTGCTTACTGAAGTGCAATATTATGTCATTACAAAAGAAATTGCTGCATTACCGACAACGGAGGAATTGTTTCTGGAAATTGAAAAACCGGAGTATATCGATTGTATGAAACGTGGTATGGTAAAAGATATCAGTGGTGGAGGTATGCTTTTTTCGTCGGAGGAACAGTTACAGACAGGCAGCTATATTTTGTTGAATTTCCGGCTTTCAAGCGAGAGGATAGATGAAAGCTTTTATCTGGTAAGTCAGTGTGTCGGTTCATACAGAAATACAAAAACAGAAAATCTATATGACCACAGAATGAAACTTATTTTTAAAAATTTGCGTGATAGAGAAAAAATTGTTCGTTTCGTATTCGAGGAAGAACGTCGGATACGTAAAAAAGAAGTGGGGGAATCCTAAATGAAGAAAAACCTGTTAGTAGTTGATGATTCTGCACTCATGAGAAGAATTATTTGTGATATAATCAATTCAGATCAAAATTTTCAAGCAACCGATTATTGCAGAGATGGTCTTGAGGCATATGAACGACTCAAGACAACGAGCTATGATGGTGTTATTCTGGATGTCAATATGCCGCGAATGGACGGCTTACAATTGCTTGAACGTTTACAAAAAGAGCATATCAGGGCGAAAGTTGTCATGGTCAGTACGCTGACTACAAAAGATGCGGATGTAACGATTCTTGCCATGGAACGTGGCGCAATTGATTTTGTGACAAAACCAAATAATATCATAGAGGCAAAAGGGGAAGATTTTAAGCGTCAGCTGTTATCTGTGCTGACTGCAGTGTATGAAACCCAGAGATGGAACAGCACGCATGCGATTCCAACCCCGGCAAAAAGAAAAATCTCTGTATCAAACAACAGAATTAAGGCAGTAAATCCAAGAAAGAAACTGGTCGCACTTGCATGTTCGACAGGTGGACCGAAAGCATTACAAAGCGTCGTTCCATACCTTCCGAAAAGCCTGGATGCACCGGTCGTAATCGTACAGCATATTCCGGCGGGGCTCAAGCCCTCTCTGGCGCAGCGGTTTGAAGCAAGCACTGAGACACCCGGAAAAGAACCCACA
>URYB01000085.1 GCA_900552085.1 uncultured Lachnobacterium sp. | reverse complement strand
CTGCTACACCGGGTGATTTGAGCCTTGTTCTTCCAAAGCGTATTCTTGACGGAATTATTGAAATGATCTACGCATTGGATAAGATTGCACCGGGAACCGCAAACGACGATACCCTTCTGTATGGTGTCGAAGTAAAATTCTACAATATGGAAGTAGAGATTGACGAACACCTGCAGAGTAAATATTCGGGTCTTTATATTATCGGTGACGGAAGCGGTGTTACACACTCTCTTTCCCATGCATCTGCATCCGGTGTATATGTAGCAAGACATATCGCAGAAACAATTTAAATTACACGAAAAGGAGCCTTTCGGCTCCTTTTCTTTACTTCAAATTGCTTTTTAATGTAATCGTGCTCTTTCCATTACCACCACCCGGCTGATATGGTCCAAAGCATACAACGACGTTTCCGTCTTTATTCAGATAGAATTGGAAATCTTTCATCTTGGTATCTTTCAGGATTTCATCCTGTCCGAGTTCTCCAAGTTCTCCATTCTTCTTCTCGTATTTTGCAAGAATCTTTTTGCGAATCTTTGTATCGCTTCCAGATACAACATCTGAAATACTTAACTTCTTTCCTGTTTTCAAATCAAACGTCATGCCATCTGTCCAGATATTGGATACGCCACCTGCAAACCAGTAATGGTCATAAGAAAAAGAGATGTATCCCTTTTGATTGTATCTTACCTTACACGTAGAAGTCAGTTCATATACCACCTTCCGATTCGCTGCATCATCTTTGCTATCCGTTTTCACATAACCCCAGAGATCATCTTTCTCTTTCTGTGACGCTGTGTATCCTGCTTTTAATGCTTTATTAATTTTTTTCACAGCCTTTGAAGTTCCCACCAGTGTTGGCATCGTATACGTGTACTTGCCTTTGATTTTTCCTGATTTATAACTTTCCGAATAATTAACCATCAGATAGGATATATTATTTTGATTATTCCCTGTATAAACTTTCGGCGAAGCCTGCACTTTGCCGGCTGACAATCCTGTAATTGCCAGTACGCCCGCCAGACATAATGCAAGCACTCTCATTTTTCTTTTCATAATTTTCTCCTCTTTTCATAGAAAACTTGATACTTTTATTATTTCTGTTCGCGGCTTTCGTTCCGATATTGAATCGGTGTCATATCAAAGCTCTTCTTGAATGTACGGTTAAAATGCTCTACATTCTGATATCCAATAGCATAAGCGATATTCTCAACGGTCATATTTCCATTTTTCAGAAGCGTCTTCGCACGTTTCATACGAATATGTGCCACATGCTCTCCAAATGTCTTTCCGGACTTATCTTTGATATACTTGGATACATATGGCTCAGATAAATGGAACTGTTCCGCAACGCTCTCCAATGTGACGGTCTGATAGTTATTCTGAATATAATTGAGCATTGCAGTCAGACGCTCATCCTGTCCTTCTTCATTGTGCTGAATCTGTGGCAATTTGTTTACCGCAACTACCAGTGCACTGATAGATGCCTTGATGATATCTTCATCCATACCAACGCCCCAGTAATTCTTTCCGTCGCAGGTAATTCCTACATACGCGATAGCCTTAGAAGATGAACCATGGGAAAGTGCGTGCTCCTCATAGGTAGACAGTTCATAGCTAATGCTAAAGAACTGCTTTAATGTATTGCTGACAGCGTCCAGACGGCCATTACCATTTGCATCTACAACTGTTGTCTTTCCGCCAAAATTAATGCTTGCCTCAGCCATAATTCCATCGTTCTGCTTGAAATGACATTCACCAACGGTAAAGTACGGCATACGGTTTACGTAATTCTCCTCGAAGATCTCATATACCCACTGTGGAGAAAGTTCCTTATGTTCCTCATCAGAAACCTGCTTTACGGCATATCCAACTTCCTCTCGCATTGCAACAGGCATAGAAATAGAAAAGTTCTGTTTCAGAATATAACTGATTCCTCCCTTTCCGGACTGGCTGTTGATACGGATAACATCACTGTCATAAGTTCTTCCCACATCCACCGGATCAATTGGAAGATACGGAACCGTCCATGTCTTAAGCTTCTTTTCTTCTCTCCACGCCATACCTTTTGCAATCGCATCCTGATGCGATCCGGAAAATGCAGAGAATACAAGATCTCCGGCATATGGAGCACGGTCATTTACCTGCATTCTTGTCAGGCGCTCATATTTTTCGCGAATCTGCGGCATATTGGCAAAGTCAAGCTGCGGATCGATACCATATGAAAACATGTTCATTGCAAGTGTGATGATATCTACATTACCAGTACGCTCACCATTTCCAAACAATGTTCCCTCGATACGGTCAGCGCCTGCCAAAAGTCCTAACTCAGCATCACTGACACCAGATCCTCTGTCGTTATGTGGATGAAGACTTAATACTACATTATCACGATATTTCAGGTTCTTGCTCACATACTCGATCTGTGTTGCAAATACATGTGGCATAGCAGTCTCAACGGTTGCAGGAATATTGATAATTGCCTTCTGCTTTCCGCTTGGCTGCCATACATCAAGAACTGCGTTACAAACTTCAACTGCATACTCTACTTCTGTACCATGGAAACTCTCCGGGCTATATTCGAAAGAGAAATCTCCATCTGTCTCAGATGCCAGTTTCTTTAACAATTCTGCACCGTCTACGGCAAGTTTCTTGATCTGTTCCTTATCTTTCTTAAATACCTGTTCTCTCTGTGCAACAGAGGTAGAGTTGTACAGATGAATCACTGCATGTGGTGCACCTTTTACAGCTTCAAATGTCTTTTTAATAATATGTTCTCTGGCCTGTGTAAGTACCTGTACGGTTACATCATCCGGAATCATATCACGCTCGATCAAGGTACGCATAAAAATGAACTCTGTCTCAGATGCTGCCGGGAAACCAACTTCAATTTCCTTAAATCCAATATCTACAAGCATCTGGAAGAATTCCAGCTTCTCATCCAGGCTCATTGGCTCAATCAGTGCCTGATTGCCATCTCTTAAATCTACCGAACACCAGATAGGTGCCTTCTCTATGTAATCTTTCTTTACCCAGTCATACTCACATACTGGTGGAAGGAAATACTGTCTCTCATACTTGTCAAAATTCTTCATAATGTTCCTCTTTTCTAAAATTAAAATATATCAACAACTATGATAGAATTTTATCACAGTTGTTGATATATTCAATGATTAAATTTAAACAATTTAGTTGATTTTTTTTAATATTCAAATATTTACATAATCAGTCTCTGTCACTCTGGCGTCTTCTTTCTATGTGATTTTGCTCATAATACTGTTTCTTTTCCTGATACATTGCCTCATCCGCACGGTCAAGATATGTATCCATATCCTCAGGTTCTCTCCAGGATGCCACAATTTTGCCAATGCTGATTTCTAATTTTTCTTTCATTGGAGAATCGTGACAAAGTTCTTCCAATTTCATTCGGATCAATTTTTCATCCACACCACTGCCTTCCACAGTCAGAAATACAAATTCATCTCCGCCATATCGAAATGCAATACTTTGTTCACTCTCTAATGCTGCCAAAGCTCTGCCTGTTGTCTGAATCGCCCAATCACCAGCCTGATGTCCATAAGTGTCATTAATATATTTTAACCGATTAATATCACATAAAATAAATATGGTATTTCGCTTTTTCGAACAGTTACTATGATAAAACTCCTGTCCAAGATCTTCCATTCCGAAACGGTTATAAATTCCCGTCAACTGGTCGATTCGATACAGTTTCTGCAACTTCTGATTCACAATAGCATACTGCTGTCTTTGAATATAATTTTCCATGGCATAGCAGGTTGTCCGGAAAAAAGCCTCTAGCAAACCATTTTCAAATATCTTATCCATACCAACAACCTTACAGTAGCCCATCTGATGTTGCTGATAATGAAGTGGCATAAATACCCGAATCTGGCTACTGTCCTGCCCTTCTTTTTTCCGATCAAGTACAAGATGCTGACAGCTTCGATAACTGTGTTCCTTGTGAGAAAGTAAATCTCCCGAAAGCAAAATTTGAACCATTTGTGCCCCATTCTTTTCGAGGAAATCAGCCACCTTGTCCAAAAGCTGATCTAAAGAAACCTGACCTGCAATTGATTCTTCCATAGAATCAAGTTGCGCACAAATCTGTCGTTCCTGAAACATTTTCGTGAACATCTTTTTACGAAAAGCAGTATTATCTTCCGCCTCATGAACATTTTGGCATCCACATGTTCGCCCGATAATAATTTTGTACGGACTATCCCTGTGAATAGGATTTGCATATTTTTTTTCCACCATCTCATGTAACAGCTTCACTCCGTCAAAAGCGACTTCTTCCCTTGGTCTCCGAATAGAAGTAATCGTTGGGGAAAAGAGTTCTCCATCATAATAATGATCAAATCCGGTTACTGCAATCTTATTTTGTAAAGGTGTATCCGACAAACCATCAATAATTCCCGCTGCCATAACATCATTTGCACAGACGACCGCCTGTGGAATTTCTTTGTGCTGTTCATAAGCAAGTAACAGATCTGTGGCATACTCCATGCCGTCACTATACTCATAAATTCCATCACGTATCCACTGTGGCATCATGACAAGTCCATGTTTTTCTATGTAATCCACGGTCGCATTTTTTCGTAAATCTGCCTCACAGGTATCCGTATAACCACCCAAAAAACCAAAGGTACGAATTCCATGTACTGTAAAAAGATGGTCTACCATGTCCTGCATACCATTCCACTGATTCATTCCGGCACTAGACATATATGGGATCAATTCTTCCAAAGTCACACAAGGCCTTCCACTATCCAGTATCCATTCGATCATTTTATTTTTAATGTCGCCTTCTTTGACTGTAGTGCTCGGAAATATAATGCCATCATACTCTTTTAAATTTGCAAGTTTAAAAAATGAAAATTCTGACTTATCAACACTGTTTCCCGAACCAAGTTTCGCATAACAAGTATATATGTCAATTTCATCTCCAAATTTATTCTGCGCATTAACCAGTCCACCATATAAATAGCGCAGATATTCTTTGTTCCATCCTGTCACAAAAACCGCTATCTTCATATGTAAATTCCCTGCCTTCGAACATCTTTTTTGACCTTCGTCCTTTTCTTTTATTATACCATGATTTTTGCCGGCTTCCACTTATTTTTTCTTGATTTTTCTGCGTCTGCGGCGTCTTCTCGGCTTCTGTCCGTTCTCTACGCGGTATGCCTGGATTGTCTCCCATATTTTCGTGTAATCACGTTCGAAAAGTTCCTCTGAAAGCTGTAATGCCAGACGCTCTTTCGGTACCATTTCCACAATCTTATCGGCCACAAAGCGCTTACTTTTGGCTTTATAGGCAGGCATCTCATTCAGCTCCTGAATATGCGCCAGTTCCGGTCTCCACAAAATTTCAATTTTGTTCGTCCACTGCATGTCAGGATTTAATTTTGGTTCACGCATCCTGTAAAAATCAATGCCCGTCTCCGTCTGTTCCACGGTTATGATTCCCCAGTGTTCCGGGACATGTTCTGCAATATGCGCTCCATGCTTCGTACCCACAACGACATAATTGTAATCATAATACCGATCATAATCCTGAATCTGCCGCTCCAGCCGCACATAAGAATCTGCATCGCTTTTAATTTCGATTCCATACAACGCATCCGGAACAACCATGACAATATCCGCGCGTGACTGTCCCATCACCTGTTCTTCCAAAAGTCTGACTTTTCCGTACGTCTCTTCCAGAAATTCAAAAAGAGGCTCCCGGATATCTTTATCGTATAACATTATTTCTGCAGTTTTGCATCTGCCTTTGCCTGAAATTTATCATTAAAGACTACAAAGCGCTCATGCTCTCCCTCTCCGATCAGTCCGGCTTCATCAAAAGCTTTCACTGTAAATGTAAGGGCGCGTCCGTCTACTTTTACAAGTTCTGTCTCACATGTAATTTTCATTCCTACCGGAGATGCAGCCACATGTTTTACATTCATAAGTGTTCCAACGGTTCCGCTTCCTTCTTCCAGATAAGGCTGTACACTTTCCCATGCTGTCTTCTCCATCAAAGCGATCATCGCCGGTGTTGCGAATACATCCAATGCACCGCTTCCCATTGTTTTGGCTGTATTTTTCTCAGATACAACGACTTCCTGTGTACCTTTTATGCCTTCTTTTAACATATCGTAATACTCCTTTTTCTAAAATTTACCGCATACTATGGTACCATTTTTTCTGCCTGATGTCCACAGTTTATAAACTTTTTAGAAATAAGGAAATGCCCTATTTTCTGCCGTTTCCGGCGTTCTTGTTAGCACTCATTTAAAAAGAGTGCTAATTTTCTATTGACTTTTCCAAATTGCAGATATATCATTTTTTGTATCGAATACTTACGAATTAAAACAAAGGAGATGCATATACAATGACAAATAAACATGGTACTTTATCAATTGATAGCGATAATCTGTTTCCTATCATTAAAAAATGGTTATATTCTGACCACGATATCTTCTATCGTGAATTGATTTCCAACGGCTGTGACGCCATTACCAAATTAAAGAAACTGGATATGATCGGGGAATACACTCTCCCTGCTGATTACAAAGCCAAGATTCAGGTAATTGTAAATCCAGAAGAAAAGACTCTGAAATTCATCGATAACGGTCTTGGAATGACCGCAGAGGAAGTCGAGGAATATATCAATCAGGTCGCTTTTTCCGGTGCAACTGATTTCGTAGAGAAATACAAAGACAAATCCGATGCCGATCAGATTATTGGACACTTTGGTTTAGGTTTCTATTCTGCATTCATGGTTGCAGACGAAGTTACCATCGATACACTTTCTTATAAAGAAGGTGCTACAGCGGTTCACTGGGCAAGTGACGGTGGCACGGAATTCGATATGTCCGACGGAACCAAAGAAGGTGTCGGTACCGAAATCACTTTATTCTTAAACGAGGATTGTCTGGAATTTGCCAACGAATACCGTGCGCGTGAAGTAATCGAGAAATACTGCTCTTTCATGCCTACTGAGATTTATCTGAGCAAAGCCAACGCTCCGGAAGAATATGAGACAATTGACAAGGAAGACAAACTGGATACCGATACCGTTGTAGAGGAAATCCACGAGGAAGCCAAGACAGAGGAAAAGGAAAACGAAAATGGTGAAAAGGAAGTCGTAGAAGTTTCCCCTGCCAAAGATAAGTTAAAAATCGTAAAACGTCCGGTATCATTGAATGATACACAGCCACTTTGGACCAAGAGCCCGAGTGAGTGTACCGACGATGAATACAAAGAATTTTACCGCAAAGTATTTATGGATTACAAAGAGCCTTTGTTCTGGATTCATCTGAACATGGATTATCCATTCAACTTAAAGGGTATCCTCTACTTCCCGAAGATCAATACCGAATATGATTCCATCGAAGGAACCATTAAGCTGTACAACAATCAGGTATTTATCGCAGACAACATTAAGGAAGTCATTCCGGAATTTTTAATGCTCTTAAAGGGTGTGATCGATTGTCCGGATCTTCCACTGAACGTTTCCCGTTCCGCTCTGCAGAATGATGGATTTGTAAAGAAGATTTCCGAATACATTACAAAGAAAGTTGCCGACAAGCTGATCGGTATGTGCAAGACGGAAAAAGAAGCCTACGAAAAATACTGGGATGACATCAGTCCATTTATCAAATACGGCTGCTTAAAAGATACCAAGTTCTGCGATAAGATGAATGATTACATTCTCTTCAAGGATATCAACGACAAGTATCAGACTCTGCCGGAACTCCTTGTTCCTGTAGAAGAAGAAAAGAAAGAAACCGAGGATTCCAAGGCTGATGATGCAGCAGAAGAAAGCAAAGCCGACGATGCTGCAGAAGAAAAAGAACCGGAACGCAGCACAATCTACTACGTAACAGATAAGGTACAGCAGGGTCAGTATATCAAGATGTTCAAAGAACAGAATATGAACGCTGTAATCTTAGACCATAACATCGATACTTCATTCATCACACAGCTTGAACAGCGAAACGAGCATTATCAGTTCAAACGTATCGATGCAGATGTCACAGATGCGTTAAAGAGTGATGATACCGCGGATCTCACCGAAGAGACTACCACACTCTCCGATCTGTTCAAAAAGACTTTGAACAACGATAAACTGACTGTAAAGGTGGAATCTTTAAAAGATGCAGATGTTGCTTCTATCCTTACTCTTTCCGAGCAGGGAAGACGTATGCAGGATATGATGAAGATGTATGCTGCCGGTGGCATGGGCGGTATGGATCCGAACATGTTTGCAGCAGACCAGACACTTACCCTGAATGCAAACAATGCATTGGTAAAATATCTGTTCGAAAACAAAGACGGCGAGCATGCTTCCATGTTTGCAGAGCAGCTGTATGATCTGGCTATGCTTTCCAACCAGCCATTGTCTGCGGATGCAATGAGCAAGTTTGTAAAGAGAAGTAATGAAATTATGTTGCTGCTCACAAAATAAATTTGTCACAAAAAAATGGACTATGCACTTTAATTGGTGCGTAGTCCATTTTTTGTTTTATGTAATTTCATTATGTAGTTCACAATGATCGCCACAATACTTCCGATTGCAATTCCGGCGAACACATCCGTCGGAAAATGCACGAAGTTATACAGGCGTGAAAATGCGATCAGCGTTGCAACTGCAATTGCTGCTGCCCCCGCCTTTTTGTGATAAAACCATATGGTTACTGCTGCCGTGAAACTATTCATGGAATGCCCGGACGGGAATGAATAGTCACTCGGATTCTTGACAAGCAGCGTAACGGTCGGATCGATCCAGCAGGGACGCTGTCTGCAAACGAGGTTCTTTAAGATTCCGTTTCCAATCACAAGTACGACAAGCATGGAAATGATCATCTGTACGCCACATCTTCGCGTCTCTTTTTTTATCAGGCAAATGACTGATACAATGATCCACAGGATTCCTGCATTTCCCAAAGTTGATAATCCTACCATGATTGGGTCAAGAACCGGATTATGAATCTGCTGCAGCGCATAAAGCCAGTCAAACTCCCAATTCATCTGTCAGTTTCCTTTCGTTTTATTATTTCAGTTATTCAAAGTATCTATCGTAAGTTTCAAAGAAACTGTCCGTAGTAAAAGACTGCATATCATCCAGTTTAACCTCATCCCACAAACTTTCATTTAACTGGAAGGTCGCAGAATCCACAAACTTCTGGTATGCATCTTCGAACTGTTCTTTTTCCCTCTTTGTACGGATAGTGTCCTTATTGGCCTCGGTAAGATCTTTGTCCATCTTGTTCAGGCATTTGATAAAATAGTAGCCACCATCTGCCTCTATCATATCAGAGCATGCATCGTTATCGAGATTGAACGCAATGTCCTCCACTTCTTTCGGATATTCCCCTCTTGCCACAGTCCGGTCAACCTCACCGGAACGGTTATAGTCCTGTGCCACAGTAGAAAATTCCGTTCCCTTCTTTAACAAGTCCTGTACCGTGCGCGCAGACGCCTCATCGGTCACAAAAATCT
>URYB01000084.1 GCA_900552085.1 uncultured Lachnobacterium sp. | reverse complement strand
TTGCATGTGTTAAGCACGCCGCCAGCGTTCATCCTGAGCCAGGATCAAACTCTCATGTTAAAAAGTTTTGTCCTGCCAGAATCAAATCTGGCTTTTAATCAGAAACAATGTCCTGATTTACTGTTTTAAGGTTGCTTCTTTTTATAGAAGCGTTCTTGAATTATTCTCAAAATCTTTCAAGGTTTTTCACTGTTCAGTTATCAATGTTCATTATTTTGTTGTCAACTGCGACAACTTCTTAAGTATATCAGCTGTACAATCATTTGTCAACAACTTTTTTCAACTTTTTAAATTTTATTTTTTAAAAAGTTAACGCAGAAGGAGGGATTTGAACCCTCGCGCCGGTCACCCGACCTATACCCTTAGCAGGGGCACCTCTTCGGCCACTTGAGTACTTCTGCACTTACCGTATTCACGATAGCACGCTTTCGCAGTGCTTTTTTATTCTACTAAACTTACTCAGGTTTGTCAACTGGTATTTTTACTTTTTTTATTTTGCAAATTCTTTGATAGCTGTCTCATATAAATTGTTTCCATCTTTATCAATTACAACAATTGCAGGGAAGTCTTCCACATATAATTTACGGATAGCTTCTGCTCCCAGATCATCGTAGCTGATAACTTCAGATTTCTTGATACACTTGGAAAGAAGTGCTCCTGCTCCTCCTACTGCAGCAAAATAAACGGCCTTGTTTCTAATAATAGCATCAATGACTTCCTTGGAACGTTTTCCTTTTCCAATCATTGCTTTTTCGCCCAAATCGAGTAACCTTGGCGCATATTTATCCATACGTGTGGCCGTAGTTGGTCCGGCGGATCCAATCGGATGTCCCTCACGAGCCGGTGAAGGCCCCATATAATAAATAGTTGCATCCTTAATATCAATTGGCAACTCGTCTCCACGATCTAAAGCTTTAATCATGCGCTTATGTGCTGCGTCGCGCGCAACATAGATTTCTCCTGTTATATATACATAATCTCCGGAATGAAGATCTGCAGTAATCTCTTCTGTAATTGGTGTTATAATATGTTTATCCATTTTTCTGTCCTTATCCTTTACTTTTAAACATAAATTTAAAATCTACTCTAAGTTATCCACAAGAAACCGATATATTGTTCACTTCTACACAACACGAACGATATGTCGGTTGACATGACAGCATATATTGATTGCTACCGGAAGCCCTGCAATGTGTGTCGGATAAGTATTGATGTTAACCGCAAGTGCTGTAGTAGTTCCGCCAAGTCCTCCCGGTCCGATACCAAGCTGATTGATCTTCTCAAGCATCTCTTTTTCCATATCTGCCACATATTCAATGTCGGAATGTTCTCCAACCGGCCTTGTTAATGCCTTCTTTGCGAGCAAAGCGCATTTTTCAAATGTACCACCTACACCTACACCAATCACCATCGGAGGGCAGGCATTCGGTCCGGCATCTTTGACTGCGGTAAGAATTGCATTCTTAACGCCTTCAATTCCATCTGCCGGTTTGAGCATAAACACACGGCTCATATTTTCACTTCCGAATCCTTTTGGCGCAAACGTAATTTTAACTTTATCTCCGGATACAATCGAATAATGAATGACCGCTGGTGTATTATCTTTGGTATTTTCCCGTAAAATTGGATCAGCAACAACTGATTTACGCAAATATCCATCTACATATCCCTGCCGAACGCCTTCATTAATTGCATCTTCAATCAAATCTCCTTCGAAATGAACATCCTGCCCTATTTCAACAAAAAAGACCGCCATTCCGGTATCCTGACAGATTGGAATCATCTCTTTTCCTGCAATTTTGAGGTTTTCCTGCAACTGATTTAAAATTTTCTTTCCCAATTCTGATTTTTCTTCTGCAGTTGCTTTTTTCATCGCAGCATCCATATCCTGCGAAAGAAAATGATTTGCTTCAATGCACATTTCTTTTACATTTTTTGTTATTTCTTTTGTATTAATTGTTCTGATCATGATCTGCCTCACTCTTTTTTGTTATTATTTTATCAAACTGCTTTTTATATTTTTCTAAAGTATCCTTGAAATCCAAAGATCTCATATTAGGAAAGGCTTTCATAAGTCGCTTTACACCAGGCTCCCTGCGTTCCATAAGACCTGCATATTTCTGTTTAAGTTTTTCAAGTTCCTGTACTTTTTCTTCATATGCAAGTTTCTGCTTATTAGAAAATTCACTTGTTTTTTCCTGAATATCTTCTTTTGTCTCCTCAATTTTTTGAAGAAGCTCTTCATGTGTCTCCTGGAATTCTTCTGATTTTTCTTTTACTGTGGTTGCATTTTCATAAACCCGCTCACCAATTTCGTCTGAAAGCTTATGTATTCTCTTTGCAATCTCATCCATGGCTTTCATACGCTTATTTAATTTCATAATTGTCATAACCGTAATGGTGATATCCACGGCAAAGACTGTCATTCCAATAGATATCAACACAATTCCCAATATTTGTGGGATAAGTGTGATAAATTTATAAATGATCGGATGTATGATATCCATAATAAAGGTACATGCAAGTCCCCAGTAAATGGAAAATTTCAAGCAGATATAGCCATGCAGATTAAAGGGAAGATTACTGTAATCCCACCATTTGTTATGAAAAACTTTTTCCAGTAAAAAACCGGTAATATATTCTAACACAGAGGTTAATACAACTGATCCGACAAATAAAAGAAACAAATTATCTTTCAATGGTGTCAAAACGGTGACAACAATTACCACTCCACATCCATAAATCGGACAGTATGGTCCATTCAAGAATCCCCTGTTTACAAATATTCCCCTGTTTACTGCCGCATAACTTACTTCTGCGCACCATCCTATAAATGCATAGATAATAAAAATCCATAAAACCTCATAAAAATTTTGTGGCATATCCTCTTCTCCTTTGTCTTATATAGCACAGAAGCAGGGTTTATACCCTGCTTCCGATTTTATGAATTGCTCTCTTCTGAATTATTATCTTCTCCTGCATCTTCATTCTCTGTTTCTTCTTCAGGCGGCATCAATGACTTATCTTCGACTACCCTTGCAATACTTGCAACTGTAATGTCATCCTTAAGATTAATAAGCTTGACTCCTGAAGTAATTCTTCCGAGTAATGTAGTATCATTTACACGAATTCTTATAATAATTCCTTCGGTTGTAATGAGCATGACTTCGTCATCTCGTCCAACTGATTTAACACCAATCAAATTACCGGATTTTTCTGTAATTTTGTAACACTTTACACCTTTTCCGCCACGATTTTGTGCAGAAAATTCACTGATCAGTGTACATTTTCCAAGACCTTTTTCGGAAACGATCAATACAGAATCTCCCTGAGAAGCCATCTGCATTGCAATCACTTCATCTCCATCGGTAAGATTCATACCGATTACACCCATGGTCGTACGGCCGGTACTTCTTACATCTTTTTCATTAAAACGAATACACTGGCCATATTTTGTAAACAGGAAAATGTCCTCATTATCATCCGTAATCTTAACTTCAATCAATTTATCATCATCACGTAAATTAATTGCTGCCAGACCTGTCTTACGAATATTTTCATAATCAAGTACCGATGTTTTCTTAACAATTCCGTTTTTGGTTGCCATAAACAGATACTTGTCCTTTTCATAATCCTTGATTGGAATCATTGCAGTAATTTTTTCATCCGGCTGCAATGGAATCAGATTAATAATGGCAGTACCTCTTGATGTACGGCTCGACTCTGGAATCTCATATGCTTTGATACGGTATACACGTCCCATATTGGTAAAGAACATCAGATAGTGATGCGAAGTGGTCATAAGCATCTCGACAATATAGTCATCCTGTATTGTCTCCATACCTTTGATTCCCTTACCTCCACGATGCTGACTCTTAAAATTATCGGTTCCCATACGCTTGATATAGCCAACTTTTGTCATTGTAATCACAGTATTTGTCTCTGGAATCAGATCTTCCATGGAAATATCAAATTCATCAAAACCGATCTGTGTTCTTCTGTCATCCCCATATTTATCTGCGATTGCAAGAATTTCTGTACGAATAACCGTAAGCAGCTTCTTTTCATCTGCAAGAATGGATTTCAACTCTGTAATCAAAGCCATTAACTCTTTATATTCGTTCTCTAACTTCTCTCTTTCGAGACCTGTCAGAGCCTTCAGTCTCATATCCACAATCGCCTGGGACTGTGCATCGGATAGACCAAAGCGTTCCATCAATGCATTCTTCGCATCCTGTGTCGTACGACTTCCACGAATAATTGCAATGACTTCATCAATATTGTCCAAAGCAATCATCAAGCCCTGTAAAATATGGGCTCTTTCTTCTGCTTTGTTCAGATCATATCTGGTTCTTCTTGTAATAACTTCTTTCTGATGAAGCAAATAATAGTTCAGTAATTCATACAAATTCAGAATTTTTGGCTGATTATCCACCAATGCGAGGTTGATTACACCAAAAGTATCCTGTAACTGTGTATGTTTATAAAGCAAATTGAGCACAACACTCGGATTTACATCGCGACGAAGTTCGATTACAATTCGCATACCTTCACGGTCAGACTCATCACGTAAATCTGTAATGCCATCAATACGTTTGTCCTTGTGTAATTCTGCAATTTTTTCAATTAATCTGGCTTTATTTACAAGATACGGAAGCTCTGTGACAACAATTCTGTTTTTGCCATTGTCCATCGGCTCAATATCTGTTACTGCACGAACTCTGATTTTTCCACGTCCGGTCCGGTAAGCTTCATTGATTCCGGCAGTACCAAGAATCACACCTCCGGTAGGAAAATCCGGTCCCTTAATAATACTGATCAATTCATCAATATCAGTCTCTTTATCCTCAATATCATTATCAATCAGTTTTACAACTGCATGAATTACATCCCGCAGATTGTGTGGTGGGATATTGGTAGCCATACCTACAGCAATACCAGTCGTTCCGTTAACCAGCAAGTTTGGATAACGTGCCGGCAATACAGTTGGTTCTTTTTCCGTCTCATCAAAGTTTGGAATAAAATCAACTGTGTCTTTGTTAATATCCTGGATCATCTGCATGGATATTTTAGAAAGACGTGCCTCAGTATATCGCATAGCAGCAGCACCGTCTCCATCCACTGATCCAAAGTTACCATGTCCGTCTACAAGTGGATATCTTGTCGACCACGGTTGTGCCATGTTGACAAGTGCACCGTAAATAGAGCTGTCTCCATGTGGGTGGTACTTACCCATGGTATCACCGACGATACGCGCACACTTACGATGTGGCTTGTCCGGTGTATTATTCAACTCTATCATGGAATACAGAACTCGACGCTGTACTGGCTTAAGTCCGTCTCTTACATCTGGTAATGCACGGCTGGCAATAACGCTCATGGCATAATCGATATAGGAGGTTTCCATGGTTTTCTTCAAATCAACTTGCTGAATTTGATCAAATATCTTGTCGTCCACTTATTTTTCCTCCTTAAATGTCAAGGTTCTGAACATACTTGGCATTTTCTTCAATAAATTCTCTTCTCGGTTCTACTTTATCACCCATCAGTGTGGTAAATGTAACATCTATTTCGGATGAATTTTCATCATCGATGATTACCTGTTTTAAGATTCGCTTTTCCGGATCCATAGTTGTTTCCCAAAGCTGCTCGGCATCCATCTCACCAAGTCCTTTGTATCGCTGAATCTTATTATTCTGATCTCGTCCAACTTCGGTAAGAATTTTGTTTAATTCCTCATCACTGTACGCATACCATGTATTTTTATTTTTTTCGATTTTGTAGAGTGGTGGGGTAGCAAGGTAAACATGCCCCTGCTTAATCAGTTCCGGCATAAATCGATATAAGAAAGTGAGCATGAGAGTAGCAATATGCGCACCATCCACATCGGCATCGGTCATAATAATAATTTTATTGTAACGCAATTTTGAAATATCAAAATCGTCATGAATTCCTGTACCAAAAGCAGTAATCATTGCCTTGATCTCTGCATTATCATAAATTCGATCGAGGCGGGCTTTCTCTACATTTAAGATTTTTCCACGGAGTGGAAGAATTGCCTGTGTTGCACGGCTTCTTGCTGTCTTTGCAGAACCACCGGCGGAATCTCCCTCAACGATAAAAATTTCACAATTTTCTGGATTCTTATCTGAGCAGTCTGCAAGTTTTCCAGGCAGGGCAGTGCCTTCCAAAGCTGTCTTTCTTCTTGTCAGATCACGCGCTTTGCGGGCAGCCTCCCTTGCACGCTGCGCAAGAAGAGATTTCTCACAGATATTTTTTGCCACATCCGGATTCTGCTCCAAAAAGTATGTCAGCTGTTCAGTTACAACCGAATCAACCGCACCTCTTGCCTCACTGTTTCCAAGCTTCTGCTTTGTCTGACCTTCAAACTGTGGTTCCTCAATTTTGATACTGATAATAGCAGTGAGACCTTCTCGGATATCGTCACCGGTAAGAGCAGCATCGTTGTCTTTTAATATTTTTGCTTCTCTGGCATATGCATTAAATGTCTTGGTCATTGCATTACGAAAACCTGCCAGATGTGTTCCACCTTCCGGAGTTATAATATTATTTACAAAACTGAATGTCGAGTCGTTAAATGAATCATTGTGCTGCAAAGCAACTTCGACATAAACACCGTCCTTATTTCCTTCACAGTAAATAACTTCCGGATAAAGAGGTTCCTTACCGCGATTCAGATACTGTACAAATTCTTTGATTCCACCTGCATAATGGAATTCGTGATTGTGTATACTATCCTCACGGGTATCTTTTAATACAATGCGCAACCCCTTTGTCAAAAATGCAGTCTCTCTCAGACGCTGTTTTAAAGTGTCATAATTATAGACAGTCTCTTCAAAAATTTCCGGGTCAGGAAGAAAATGTACCTTGGTTCCATGTTTTTCCGGATCACATTCGCCAATTACAGAAACAGGTCCATCTACTTTTCCACGCTTGTAGCTTTGTCCGTATACTTTTCCCTCGTTATATACTTCAACTGTAAGCCAGGTAGACAATGCATTTACAACGGATGCACCTACACCATGCAAACCTCCGGATACTTTGTATCCTCCGCCACCAAATTTTCCACCAGCATGCAATACAGTAAAAACAACTTCCAAAGCAGATACTCCGGCCTTGTGGTTCATTCCAACCGGAATACCACGACCATCATCTTCAACTGTGATGGAATTATCCTGCTCAATTGTAACTTCAATGCTGTCGCAATAACCAGCCAAAGCTTCGTCCACAGCATTATCTACAATCTCGTATACCAAATGATGCAGACCTCTTGCCGATGTACTTCCGATGTACATACCCGGTCTTTTTCTTACTGCCTCAAGACCTTCAAGAATCTGAATCTGGTCAGCGCCATATCCCTGATTGTTCTGTATTTCTTCGCTCATTGATTTCCTCCTCACCCAATGGATGACTCTCTATAATTTATATATCTTCTACCGTTTCTTTTTCAAAAACTTCTCCACTTATTACCTGAAAAATTTTGTTGATTTGAAAACGATTTTTAACAAATTCTTCCAATCCTGTACATGTAATAATTGTCTGTATATCGGTAATACTGTTTAACAGATAATTTTGCCGGTTGCTGTCAAGTTCGGATAATACATCATCCAATAACAGAACAGGCGTATTATGTATGGATTTTTTTACCAGATCTATTTCTGACAATTTCAGAGACAGGGCAGAAGTGCGTTGCTGTCCCTGTGACCCAAACTTACGAATGTCAATTCCGTCAATGGAAAAAAGCATATCATCACGATGTGGACCAACGGTTGTCTGGCACAATTTTAAATCTTTGTTCTTTTGCCGCAGCAAAGCTTCTTCAAAAGAACTTTCATCAATACTTGGCTCATATTTCAAAATCAGATTTTCTCTGCCACCCGAAATATTTGAATGGATTTTTGTAATGATCTCATTCAACTCATTGACAAACTGTCTGCGTTTATTAATAATTCTCCGCCCATACATGAGAAGTTGCATATCCCACATCGGCAAAGTTTCGATCAGATCCGAATGGAAACTGATATCTTTCAAAAGTTTGTTTCTCTGATTGAGCACTTTGTTATAATTTGACAAATCGGATAAATACAGTTTATCCAATTGGCACAACTCTAAATCAATAAATCTTCTTCTTTCTGCCGGTCCATTTTTTATAATATTTAAATCTTCCGGAGAAAAAAATACAATATTCAAAATTCCAAACAGCTCACTTGCCTTTTTGATTGGAATTTTATTGATTGCAACTCCCTTAGCTCCATTTTTCCGTAAATGCATGTCAATCTGATATTCTTTTTCATTCTTTTTGACAACGGTACGAATATGGGATTCGTTTTCTCCAAACCGGATCATTTCCTTGTCACGGCTGCCTTTGTGGGATTTTGTTGTACCACTCAGATACGCAGCTTCAAGAATGTTCGTCTTTCCCTGCGCATTATCGCCATATAAAATATTCGTTCCCTCATCCAGATGAATCTGCAGATTTTCATAATTGCGAAAATTGCTAAGTTCTATGGATTCGATGATCATTTGACAATCTGAATTGTCTCCCCATCATAGGTGACAACATCTCCATCATGTAATTTTTTTCCGCGCTGCAGCTCGGTCTGTCCATTTACCTGAACCTGACCATCCTGAATTACCATTTTTGCATCTACACCAGAACCAACAAGACTTGCTTTTTTCAAAGCCTGTCCCAATTTTATAAATTCATCTTCTTCTCGAATATTAACTGTAATCATATATACTCCTAATTTGTAGCAGTGTTAAAATTTACTGGAAGAATCAGATAAATAAACTTACCTTCATCATCTTTGATAAAACATGGTGCTTTTGGATTTACCATGTAAAGGCTTACTTCCTCTTCATCAATTACACGAAGAGCATCGATAAAGAATTTTGGATTAAATCCAATCAAAATATCCTTACCTTCTTTTTCAATATCAATATCTTCATTCATAGAACCGATGAAGGAATTAATCTTTAATTCCATGTTTCCATCCGTAACATTCATGATAATTGGCTTTTTGTCACCTTCTTTTACGAGAAGGGTAGAGCGGTCAATACAATCTAACAGCTCTTTTTTGTTTACTTTAACTTTTGTCTCGTAATCAGAAGAGAGCATCTGATCAATCTTAAAATATTCACCTTCAATTAATCTTGAAACTACCGTTGTTGTATCGAAATCAAAAACAATATGATTGTCTGTAAGGTAAATCAGTACATCATCATCTACACCACCCGGTACAATCTTACTGATTTCCTGAAGTGTTTTACCAGGTACAACAACTTTTTTATGATCGTAATTATTTTTAAGTTCGATATTGCGAATAGAAATACGGTGTCCATCAAGTGAAACGACTTTCAACTCGTTTTCGTTAATTTCAAAAAGTTCACCTGTCATCAATTTGTTATTGTCATTATCTGCGATAGAGAAAATAGTCTGTCGGATCACTTCTTTTAATGTGAACTGAGAAATAACGATGGATTCATTTTTCTCAATATT
>URYB01000083.1 GCA_900552085.1 uncultured Lachnobacterium sp. | reverse complement strand
TTGTAACAATTGGTGAATACGATATTATAATGACATCTGGAAAAAAACTCAATGACATGTTTGATATCAAAGCCAATAACAAAAGTGAATTAAATGATGACAGGCAGTATATTGCTTATTACAAAATTGACAAGCAGAAGACAAGCAAGACTAGCTGGTCAACCTACTACAATTATTGGCATTCGGAAAAATGGGGTGAAAGTGTTCCAACGAAGGACAAGGCATCCTCCTGGTCTGGCTATATTTTCGGTTATCAGGTTAAGGACACCAGTAACTCAAAGCATGTTCCAAATACTGGAAAAAAGACATTTTATCATTACAAGCCAAATGTTAATGATAAATCAAAGAAGCATGTTGGCTATAGCGATGACGGCCGCACCATGATTGGCACACTTCATTACTTTAGTGTCGATTCAGATACAGTAACAGGTAAGAAATTAGCTAAAGTGATGAAAGATCACCCAGAGCGTGATTATGTTGATTTTTATATCAGCCCAATTATTTCTACAAATGATGGTCATTATTATTACAGTTGTAGAAGCTGGTATAATCATGTTTGGAGAGATAGAAATTATAGTAATTATCAGGCGCATTATGATCAAGAGGTACGTTTAAAGCTCCCTCATGTAAAAGTAACTACTGATGCATACATTATCGGTAAGCAAAAAAGTGAAGATTCCGATATGCTGTACCAGGGTGGAGAGCTAAAGAAAAGATCAAGTGGCTCTGCCGTTAACATTACAGACTCGATGTATTTGTGGGGAGCTGATGAAGATAAAGAGCTGAATTTGAGATCAGCACTTTGGGGAGCTGAATACCATTCTTTTACAGATGAAACATATCGGATAGTAAATCCTATCGCAATGGAAGATCCTTCTGATTTTACACATGTCAATTTAGGTAACGGAAAGAAACAGAAACTGATGTGCGTTGGTTATCGTGTGTCAAAAATCGTTAAAGACAGTAGAGGGAACAAGTCATCTATAATTCTGGCTTCGACAATGATTGAAATGCACAAAGGAACATCTGGTGATTATCTTCCTTATTATGTAGAAGAAAAGAACCAAGACGCTTCAAAAGCAGATACAGCAGGTGCGCAGACCATTTCTATTCCTAAAAATGTCAATAGCAGAACAGTGACTGTGAAAAGATTTGATAAGTATGGTAAATCAAGTTCTGGTAAAGCAGTTAAAGACACGACATTTAAGAAAAATGAAGAAGTAAAGGTAAGCAAATGGCTTAAGGAGATTAATAAGCCAATTTATTGGGGAAACTTTAAAGCTCTAGGCATTCGAAATGAATCAAATGATAAGACAGTTTCGATCAGTGTTAGATGGTTTTATGCTCCATACGACGATGTAGAGGAGGCTTCAAAAGTTACTCTCGAGCAGTATTACACCTCGGAAGATACCAACATCAGCACAAAAGAGTTCCCATCAGTTGATGACAGTGCAGATCTTTCCTACAAACATAACAGCAGTAACAAGAAAAATGAGTTGAAATACACAAAAACTTTAGCTACTGTTAATGAAGGAGATCCTTGGGTAAGTTATAATGTCGAGCAAAAGGGAGAGTCTTACAAGTTAAAAGATGGTACATACTCGCCTAAGTCGAGGTACAGTGACTCAAAAACTTTAACTGTCACCCGTACCAAAAAGAAAAATAAAAAGTTCCAGAACACAGATCCGACGTGTGACTTCACCAAAAGAGATTTAGTAGAGAAAAAAGATGCCAATTCAGGTCTGTCTAATTCCAAGATACCTCTTGTGCTGAACAAGACAGGTAAGAATGGCAATTCTGCTACATGTAATAATTATTTGTACAAGATAGTTGTTACTACAAATCATGATGAAGTTTGGACTGAGTTTACCGCTGAAGATATTTGGTGTAACACAACGCCAGCAAATGGTAAGATTGTAAAGAACAAAAGTACAAACAGAAGCTACACAACATATGCTCCATACATGAAGAGCTATGTTTATGTAACTGGTAGCTCAGCTTTAAACCTCAAAGCAAGAAATTCTGATTGGCAAAAAGATGCTTATGATATGACACACTTTATCATTCCAGAAGTTCGTGGAGAGGTAAAGATTAAAGCATATTATGCGTCTACAATGCCGGTTCGCACATTTGTGTACAAGAAGACCGAAGACGGTGGTTCGTACAACCTCGTGCAATCTGAAACTAAAGTATCCTGGGTGAGCCCTAGTGTTCACTACAGGGGAACTTACAATGATGGTTACAAAGTAGATGCTATCATTGCAGCTACAGGTACGCACACAGCAAGTAAACCTTATACGACAAAGCAGTACAAGAAGGGGGAATGAGCGACCAGCCAAGAAAAAGCGTTTCCTGCGTAAAATACAAGCCTTAGAGGCGTACGCGGTAGCCTGTTAAAGCCCATGATATAACTATTCGCAAAATCGCTTGCCAAGGTTTTTCGAAAGCATAGGCGCATTGGAGCGGTAGTTGCTAGAGTGCGACACTCAATTTCTCCGCTTAAAACCGGAGCGCGATGCTCAGCAACTATTTGAAAAACGTGCGGATTTTGCGAAAGCCTTGCGGTAGTTACGCAAGGCGCGTAGGCTTAAGCAAGCGCCAAGTTCGAAAGAGTGCAACGCGAGAACATATGTTCTCCGATACATTCCAGCTAGCCACTGCATAGTGGTGGAAAGCCACTTTTGCGAAAGTTTGTCAAGGAAGTAGCGGATTGTTCGTTCCTGGAGTGTGCAGCCAGCCACTAGGTAGATGCTGACCGCCACTGTGTAGAAACTTGCGAAAAAGGATTGACGAGGTAGAACATACGTGCTATTTTGTGAATAGACATTCGTTCCCTAACCGAAAGTCAAAATTCATCTAGGGTTGATGAAAACCAGCAAAAGGGTAAGCTTTTGCAACCACCGCAAGAGGTTCTGTATCTGCGGAGTTTAGACCCACTCACGGGTCTTTTCGTCGTGGGGAAAAAGGGCAAACCGTGCATACCGCGCGGTAAGCTCGCGCGCGCGGTATCACGTGCCCCCAACCAGCCAGTACCAACGGTTTCAGCCAAGAATGACGGTTCGAAACGGTGTTGCCTTTACTTGACAATGGCAACACATTACAGCCATTTTTGAAAAATCGGGGAATTTTGGTACACCCAAAGAGAATGAGCAACCAGCCAGAAAAAAGCGTTTTCTGCGTAAAATAGAGCCCATAGAGGCGTACGCGGTAGCCTGATAAAGGTCAGTGCCTAACTATTCGCAAAATCCGTGTTTTACGAATAGTTACTCCCGAAAAACCCTATAATCAACGCCGCGCGTACACCTCGGAACGCCAAAAAACTTTCTTACGACATTACAAAACAAAAGATTTATACGAAAAAGAAATGCAAAAACCGCTTGATAACATCTGATTTCTGCATTTCTTTTACAAAATTAATTATTATTTATTCTTTTTATTCTCCTGCATTTTTTCACGATAAGCCAGAATAATATCAACACATTGTTCCGGCGTTATTTTACTGGTATTCAATGTCAAATCGTAGCTACATGAATCTCCCCATTTCTTGCAGGTATAATAATTATAGTAGCTGGCACGCTGTTTGTCTTTTTTCTGGATCAAATCTTTTGCCTTGTTCTCTGTTACATCGTTTCGTTTGCTTACAGCTTTGATTCGATCCTCAAGATCTGCATGAACAAATACATTCAGGCAGTCTGGATTGGATGCCAGTGCATAATCAGCACATCGGCCTACGATAACGCAGGATTCGCGTTCCGCAATCTTTTTGATCGTGTCAAACTGTGCAAGGAAAACTTTGTGGTTTAGTGGCATATCCAAAAATGGGGTGGACGAATAATTTCCTCCGGAATATGTATCCATGACTAAGGAATACAAAAAGCTGTTTGTTGGTTTTTCGTCGTGATTTTTGAAAATTTCCTCACAAAAACCAGAATCTTTTGCAGCCTGAGCCAAAAGCTCCTTATCGTATAATTTTACCCCAAGTCGTTCGGCCAGCAAACGTCCGACTTCATAACCTGCACTTCCAAATTCTCTTCCAATTGTATAAATTTGATTTCCCATAGCGAATTACCTCCAAGCCTTACTTAAACAATTGGTTCATATGTATTCATGTGTTATATGATGTATGAACTTTTGTTTTATATTTGTATATATTATACAACAATTATGACTCGGATTGCAATATTGATAGTAATTTTTTGAAATATTCTGGCAACGGAGCGGAAACTTGCGTGTATTCGCCAGTTCTTGGATGAATAAAACCGATTGTCTGTGCATGTAACGTCTGTCCCCGCAGATTTTTAAAAGCAGATCGGTTGCTTGAATACAGGGCATCACCGAGTAAAGGATGTCCAATGCTTGCCATATGCACGCGTATTTGATGCGTACGTCCCGTTTCAAGTTTAAATTGCATATACGTATAATTTCCAAAGCGTTCAAGCACTTTGTAATGTGTAACAGCCGGTTTTCCGTTCTTCTCGTTAATGGCCATTTTTTTACGCTCGACGGGATGTCTTCCAATCGGACCTTCAATAGTTCCCTCATCCTCTTTTACATTTCCGCATACGATTCCTACATAAATTCGATTGACGGAATGTTCTTTGATCTGTTGTGCAATATCTACATGTGCCTCATCATTTTTACATACGATCAAAGATCCTGTCGTGTCCATATCAATACGATGTACAATGCCTGGACGGATCTCGCCGTTAATTCCGCTCAGGGAATCTTTGCAATGGTACATAATTGCATTTACCAGAGTACCGGTATAATGACCAGCGGATGGATGCACAACCATTCCCTTCGGTTTGTTGACAATCAAAAGATCCTGATCCTCGTATAAAATATCCAAAGGAATATCCTCCGGGACAATCGTCGTTTCCACAGCATCTGGAATTTCAATTTTTACCAGATCATCCGTATGTACCGGAAAACTCGCTTTCTGATTTTGATCGTTGACCCATACTTTTTGATTTTTAATTAGTTTCTGAAAAAAAGCGCGGGAGAAATCCGGATAAATCGTACTTAAAAATTTATCCAGACGCTCTCCCTCCTGTTCAAACTGTACTTCAAAAGATTCTGTTTGCATGAGAAACTACTTCTCCTTCTGTTCGTTTGCCTGTTTTGATTTTGATGGGAAAATTACATCGTAATCTTCGTCTTTATAAACAAAAAATACAGCAACAATTAAAGCAATTGCAGCTACTGTTACATAGATATCAGCTACATTAAAAATAGGAAAATTAATCAGGCTGAAATAAAAGAAATCAATAACATAATTATGTACGATTCGATCTATGAGATTTCCAAGTGCCCCACAAAAAAATCCGATAAGAATAAGGTTCATAAACATATAATGTCTATTCCATGGAATTCTACGATATATGATAGCAATTACAATAAGAACAAGCAAAGTAATGACTACAAAAAATATCATCTTGCACATCAAAAAGGCAGATGGATGGTCCTCAAAATAGGAAAAATGAAAAATACGCTGCAGGATGGAAACCAGATCTAAACTAAATGCAGCACTTTGATTTTCCAGGTATTTAAGTTCAAAGACTCCATCAATAAGTGAAAAGGATGGCTGGTCTTTGAGATTTACCGCAGCGAGATATTTTGTGATCTGATCCAGAATAATCAGAATAAAAGATAACACAGTACTGAAAAGCATTATTTTTCCAGACTTATAATTTGCTTTATTATTTGAACTCATAAAACATTCCTCTTCTATTTTCCATAATAAAATAACTGATAACTGACAAGAATCTGTGCCAGATATTTATTCATACATCAAAAAGCGTACCCGAAGCTTTCCCTTTTTGCTGAGGGCATGATTGGTTTCAAAAACAAATCTTCCTTTGCCTCGTACGGAAACAATGCTTCCACTCTCACAGGACTGATTGCAGTTCGTAATACATTTCCCATTAATAAAGACTTTTTCGGACATGAGATATGTTGCCGCTTCCGAACGGGAAAAATGATAAGCTTTGGCTATAATACAATCGATTCGGTTTGATGCAATCATATCGTTTTGCTCGCGAAACGTTGGTTCAATCGAAATATCTGCTCCCGGAACCACAACAGATAACTTCATGGTAGTATGACGGATTTGTCGGAGGTTCTCCATGATAAAGGAATGGATCATTTCGTCGCAAAAAATGTAATATACATCGGACTGACAGATAATATCACCGATTTTGTCACGATCAATGCCAAGATGCATAAGTGCACCCAGTACATCCCTGTGTTGTAGCTTTTCTGCAAACTTTGGATATTGTGGGCGTGCTTCGATGCAGATGATTGGAAACTCCCATTCATAACAAAGAGCATCAGGAATGAATGCTATCATCTGACGCTCCGCTCCATCATACCCTCCAAAAAGCTTTACCTGTGTGTATAATTCTTTCTGAATCGTATGATAAATATTTTGTTCATTTAAATTCAAAAATGTACTAAAGGTTACAATCCCTTTTCGATCCGCCTGCTTTGACAAATCAATCAGACGTTTCTTACATAATTCCTGTTCATCCATGTGTTATACCGTTAAATCCGGAATATCAAAAGATTCCATAATATTCTGGATATCTCCGGAAATATCTACACCGTTTGGCGTAGCCAAAAAGATATAGGTTGAGATTTTCTGAAGATTTCCATGCATTGCATAAGTAGCTCCAGATGTGAAATCAATGATTCTCTGAGCAATATCGACACTCAGACCTTCCATATTGATCACTACGGTTCTGCCGTTCAATAATGTATCTGTAATTTCAATCTCATCTTCAATTGAATTTGGTTTAATAACACATACTTCCATACCTTGCTGCCCCTGTTTTCTGTTTTTTGATATTGGAGTAATCTTGTTCTGCTGCTTTGGCCGCTTTTCTGTTACTTCAAAATTTGTTTCTGTACGTTGCTGTTCTGCTTTGCGTTCTTTGCGGGAAGGACGTTTTTCTTTTACTTCGTCCTGATAATCATCTTCGTCAAACTCATAATCATCATTGTCGAACTCATAATCGTCATCGTTTAAACGCATGATATCTAAAAATTTATCAATAACACTCATTTTTCTTTATAACCTGCCTTAAATATGATATTGTCTTTCACCAAAGATTCCGGTTCCCACACGGACAAGTGTCGCGCCTTCTTCAATTGCAACCATATAATCTCCAGTCATGCCCATAGAAAGGACATCCATATCTACATTATCTATGTTTTCCTCTTTGATGTCAACAGATAATTGCCGAATCTCCTTAAAGTATGGGCGATTATCTTCAGGGTTCTCGACGTATGGTGCAATTGTCATAAGTCCTCGGATATGAACGTGTTCCATTTGTGCAACCTCACGAACCAGTGCAATAGTCTCTTCTTTATGGATACCAAATTTGCTTTCTTCTTCTGCGATATTTACCTCAATCAGAATCGGAACAATTACATTATTTTTGGCAGCCTGTTTTTCGATTTCTTTTGCCAGATGTAAGCTGTCAACCGAATGGATCAATGCGGTTTTTCCGACAATGTACTTTACTTTATTGGTTTGTAAATGTCCAATCATATGCCAGTGAATGTCTTTCGGCAGCACTTCCATCTTTTCACACATTTCCTGTACTTTATTTTCACCAAATTCACGGATATTCTGATCGTAAACGGTCTGTAACATGTCTACCGGTTTGGTTTTGCTGACCGCGATCAGAGTGACTTCGCTGCGGTCTCTTCCTGCTTTTTGACAAGCCGCTGCAATATTTTCTTCTACTTTTTTTAAGTTCTCACATAAAAATTCGTTCATTTTTATTACCTGCCTTTTCTATTATTTTACGACTAACTGATTTTCTTTTACTTTGCTTCCATCCAAAGCAATATGATCATATAAAGAAATTCCGTAAGTTGTCTTGGTTTCAATGATCGCATAGTCTTCATTTTTTGTCAGAATATTAATCTGTTTAAAGACAGCATATCCTTTATTTATATTATACACTCCGGTCAGTTTGTCAACATCATCACCAATCGTATAAGTTTTGGAAGAATCTGTCTTGGCAATCACATCTCCTGCCGTAACAAACTCATCATCAATATAATAATTGTCATCTTTCTCATAGTAAATCGTAGGAGTTACCAGGTTTACGGATTTTTTATCCCCATCCTTTTCCTCAACCAACAGGCATGGCGCATCCGAGTCACCACCTGTGGTGAAATATTCTTTTGGAACCGTGTAAAATTCCTTACTTGTGATTGCGGAAGTTGGAATCTTAAGACCAGTGTCTTCCGACAATACCAGTTCCACATCAACAAAACGGTCATTTACATAGCGAACCATTGCCGTTTTCAAAGATAAATTCAAATAATATGTTCCTGCTTTTTTCACCAGTGTGTATGGAACGGTCAGCAAATAATCGTCTTTGCAAAAGCGGATTTTGATATAAGGGTTGTCCGCATCGAGCTGCTTGACCATTGTATCGCTTACAGGAAGGATAATGTTCCAGGATTCGCTGTTGATTCTTTTATAAGCAGGATCGTTGGAAGCAACTTTTGTATTGGATGAAAGCGTTTTCTTACTATAAGTATCTGTGAAATTTTCACTTGTAAAATTGTCCGTTGTCACATTTTCATATCCATCCGTATAGTATACGATAACGCCCGGCTTTTCCGATTTTTTCTTGTAAAAAGTTTTATTGGCTTCCGCTGAATCTACTACATCGGAAAGTGTCGTGAGCGCATTTACACTTAATGTCTGCGAAATCTGTGCGTCCATCTCATTTTTGAAATCATATACCGAAGAAAATGTATTTGGATCATAAGAATTCCGGAACGCATCGATTTCACTTGAGATATTGGATAAAGCCTGCGTGTTCAAAGTGGAACCATCCTCCGAAGCGGTAGTAATCTGTTTGGCCAGATCTCCCGTTGTATCAATGGAATAAATAATGTCATTGACGGATGCTTTCGAAGCGTTTTTCATATAATAATTAATATATCCACTCTGTCCAGCATAAACGACGGTTTCATCGCGGATAATCAATCCCTGATATACATGATTTGTTGCGATGGTTCCCTGTCCAACTTCGTATTCAGCAATCGGACTGGAGGTCAGATATGAAAAAACATTAAAAACAACATAAATGATAATAATTAAAAAAATCACAACTCCAATGTTAAGATTGTGACTACGACTCATTTTGACTACATTCTGTCTATTTGCCAAGTGATTCACCTCATTTTTCGTACTGTTTCTATCTTACCATTTCTACACTTTAAATACAATATTCTGGTAATTGTATATTTTTCATATTTTTGGAAATACTAAATCATGAATAAAAACAGGAGGAGGTAAAACACATGAAATGGCTTGATAATACGCTTCTTACATTGGCAATCATCGGATGCATTGTATGGGGACTCATTGGCTTTTTCCAATTTAATCTGGTGTCGTTTCTGTTTGGAAATGGTACATGGCTGACACGCATTATTTATGCGCTTGTGGGACTGAGCGGACTCTATCTCATTAGTTTTTATGGAAGAATCCGTTCTTCA
>URYB01000082.1 GCA_900552085.1 uncultured Lachnobacterium sp. | reverse complement strand
GATGTGGTCGCTGATGACGGATGTCTGTCGGGAGATGGGCGTGCGCACCGACATTCCGTTTAAAGATCTGACCGATGAGGAAAAGGACATCGTCTATCACGGTCCGGCAGAGAAAAAGCACATTTTTTACAAGGCAAAGAAATCCAATCAGGCGGGTGAATTGGATTTTACTTATTACAATGCGGTATACACCGTAGAAAATGCCCTGGCAAAAGTAAAAGACGAAAAGGGCATGAAGCGTGTGGAGAAATTTTTGAATGAGGAGGTCTGCCCGGAATGTGGCGGAAGCAGGCTTTCGGAGGCAGCCCGTGCACCAAAACTTCGCGGAATAAGTCTGGATGAAGCATGTAAAATGACGCTGAGAGAACTGGTTGAGTGGGTGGCAGGGGTACCGGATTCCCTGCCGGAAGAGATGCGGCCGATGGCAGAATCCATATGTGAATCCTTCCAGACAACTGCAAAAAGATTGATGGATCTTGGACTTTCCTATCTGTCACTTGATCGTGCAGCCTCGACGCTTTCCACAGGAGAGCGGCAGCGCATGCAGCTTGCGAGGGCAGTGCGCAATCGTACGACAGGCGTGTTGTATGTGCTCGACGAGCCTTCGATTGGACTGCATCCATCCAATATCAATGGACTGAATGCGGTCATGCATGATCTGATTGCGGATGGAAATTCCATCATTCTGGTTGATCATGATACACAGATATTGTCAGAAGCAGATTGGATTATCGAGATGGGACCTGAGGCTGGCGCGGAAGGCGGGTATGTGATCGCTGAAGGAACAATTCCGCAGATCACCAAAAATGAGGCATCTATGATAGGCCCATTTTTGAATGAAAAAGCCAGAAGGCGCATACGCAGACCAATCAATCCGGATGAAATATTTGAGCTTGGAAAAATACAGCTTTCCACGGAGCAAATTCATACCGTAAAACCATTGGAAATCAATATTCCAAAAGGACGCCTTATCGTCGTCACCGGAGTGTCCGGTTCCGGAAAGACAACGATGGTTCTTGAAAGCCTGATCCCGGGGCTGGAGGCAAGTCTGAACCATACACATTTGCCAGAACACGTAAAAAGTGTTGTTGCGGATGGAATTTCACATGTGAAACTGATTGATGCATCACCGATTGGAATAAATGTGAGATCAACGGTAGCCACCTATGCGAATGTACATGATGAACTAAGAAAAATTTACGCAAAGACAACCGAGGCAAAGAACTTAAAGCATAAAGCCGGCGACTTTTCTTATAATACAGGAAAGTTAAAATGTCCGGTTTGTGATGGAACGGGACAGATCAGCCTCGATGTGCAGTTTTTGCCGGATGTGGATGTTCCGTGCCCGGAATGCGGTGGATCACGGTATGCAGAAGAAGCATGGCAGATCCATTATGAAAATAAAAAAGGAAAAAGATATTCCTTGCCGGAACTGATGGAAATGGATGTCAATACGGCGCTTGAGGCAACGGAAGATTTAAAGCTGGTGCATCAGAGACTGGAGGTGTTAAAACATCTTGGTCTTGGTTATCTGACACTGGGCGAAGAAACACCGAGCCTTTCCGGAGGAGAGGCACAGCGGTTAAAGCTTGCAAGTGAGATGGGAAAAGGACAATCGGAGTCGGTTTTCGTCTTTGATGAGCCGACCATCGGTTTGCATCCTCTTGATGTGCAGACATTGCTTGGCGTGTTTCAGTCGCTCGTGGACAAAGGGGCAACCGTGATTGTCATCGAACATGATCTCGATGTCATTTCGAATGCAGATTACATCATTGATATGGGACCGGGAGGCGGCGAAGCTGGAGGACGAGTGGTTGCGACAGGGACACCGGAGCAGATTGCAGAGGATAAAAACAGTGTTACAGGAAGATTTTTGGCCTGATAAGTTTAAAGTTTTCATCCGCGCCAGGCAACAGATCGCGTGAGACCTCACGCTATTCAAGCGTTTTTCCACACACAGGAAGAGGGCGCACTACTTCTTTTTGAAGAACAAATTTGCAACTGCTCTGTGGTTCCATTGTCTTGGCAAATAGCGTGTATCTCAGCTAACCGCCCAAAACCGGTCACAGAGTTGACTTGCAAATTTTTCTGAAAAAAGAATGTAGTGCGCCCTCTTCCGTCCCTTGTATGAAAACACTTCCATAGCGCCTTTTGAGGCCGAACACGCTACATCTGGTGACGAACCACCTTATACTCATCCCCAGACCGGTAATACGGACACTCTTTATAACTACTCTGCATAAACCGTGCCATATCATCTTCATCCATATTCACGGAGCAGTAGTAAGCTTCGTCATCTTCATCATATTCATTGTAAGCACAAAAATCACAACTCGTAGACATAACAATCTCACTTTCATTTTTAAATAAACTGATTCTGGTCAGCATCGTAGGTATAATTGATGGATGCCAGACGGTCGATGAGGTTCTGCTTTTCAACCATATAGGCAGAAGCAAGTTCATCCAGTGTCGGATAATGGTCGCGCAACTGTGTATTAACGACGGAGAGTAACATGACAGGATCTTTTGGTAAATTCATAATAGATTTCTTCCTTTCTCATATAATGATTAACAATTGTTTTTATAACTGTCCAAAATATTTTGCAGGTATTTCTGATAATCCAGGGCAATTTCGGATGGTGACAGAATACGCACTTTGCCGGACAGGCCGGAAAGCCAGCCGTAGAACTGTGGGCTGATGGCAACATTGACGCGGACAAGAATGTGACATTCATCTTTGGGGCGGATAGCGACATCACTTCCAAAGCGGTCGATAATCACACCTGTCATTGTCTGGTCACAGAGCAATTGTACGGTTTTTTCTTCACCGGCGAACATGCCAAATGTCTTTTTGGAGTAAGCGGCTACATCGAGTTTATCATAGCATTCCTTTCCCTCACGGATATCATCCGTTAAAGAGAGGTGCAGCATTTTGTCCACGCGATAATGTTTCAGAATTCCAGCCTGGGAATCGTAGGCAACCAGGTAATAATTTTCATCATCCCATGTCAGCAGCCATGGGCTTACCTCGTAAAAAGCGCCGTCTTTGCGCAACTTCATCTGTTTTTGCACATCCCAGTCAAAATATTGAAAACGAATCTGCACATTGCTGGATATTGCAGCATAGATCATATCTACACTGTAGTAAATGGTCTCATTGATCGTTTTGTTGCGGTCAATGACTACGACCTGGCGCTGCAGTTTTCGGGCATCGTGATTGCTGACGAAACTTTCCAGTTTGTGAATCAGTTCCCGTGATTTTGTGGTTGTGATGAACTTGGAAGACTGGACAAGGTCTACAAGCAGCTTTACTTCTGCCAGTTCAAATTCACGGGAGAGAAGTTTGTATCCACCTTTGGGACCATCGATTCGAATGATGTCAAAGCCGTAGTCGTTGAGCGTCTGAATATCATTGTAAATACTTTTGCGTTCGGCACTGATACCATTGGTTTCCAGATAAGCGATGATCTGAGGTGTCGTGACCACATGGGTTTCGTCTGTCTGACTGCGCAGATAATCAAGAATATAAAAAAGTTTCTGTTTTTGTTTCGTTGATTTTGGCATAAATGATTGCTCCTGTAAAACGTATCAAAGATGCGTTGCAGTTAATAAAAACCCGGAGAAGCGAACTCCTCCGGGAATGTATTAGCGTTTACATTTGGTTGCTGCCTCGACAAATCCACGGAAAAGTGGGTGTGGACGGTTTGGTCTGGACTTCAGTTCCGGATGAGCCTGTGTAGCAATGAACCATGGATGATCTGGAAGTTCGATCATCTCTACAATACGGCCGTCCGGGGAAGTACCACAAAGTTTCATACCATGTTCCACGAGAGCAGTACGGTAATCATTGTTTACTTCGTAACGATGACGATGACGCTCGGAAATCTCAGTTGTACCATATACGCTGCAAGCCTTGGAATCCTTGTCAAGTACACATGGGTATGCACCAAGTCTTAATGTTCCACCGATATCCTCAACACCATTCTGGTCTGGCATAAGTGCGATCACCGGATGTGTGGTGTTTGGATCAAGCTCGATACTGTGGGCATCGTTGTAGCCACAGACATGTCTTGCAAATTCAATGATAGCAACCTGCATACCAAGACATAAGCCAAGGTAAGGGATGTTGTTTTCTCTTGCGTAACGTGCTGCAAGGATTTTTCCTTCTACACCACGGATACCAAATCCACCAGGAACGAGGATTCCGTTTACATCGCCTAAAAGCTCGCCCACATTATCTGCGGTCAGTTCTTCGGAATCAACCCATTTGATGTCGATGGTTGTGTGGAGTGGAATACCACCGTGCTTTAATGCCTCGACAACAGAAATGTATGCATCATGTAATGCAGTATATTTTCCGACCAATGCGATGCGTACTTCCTGTGTTGGATGTCTCAGATCGCTGACCATCTGCTTCCAGTCGGTAAGATCCGGTTCCGGACAATCCAGCTTTAAGCTTTCGCAGACAACTTTTGCGAGGTTCTCCTGCTCCATGGCAAGTGGTGCCTCATAGAGATATTCAACATCAAGATTCTGCAGTACGTGAGAATTTGGTACGTTACAGAATAAAGCGATCTTATCTTTTAATCCCTGATCTAAAGGCTGCTCGGAACGGCATACGATGATATCCGGCTGGATACCCATTCCCTGTAACTCCTTAACACTTGCCTGTGTTGGCTTTGTTTTTAACTCGCCGGACGCACGCAGATAAGGGATTAAAGTTACGTGACACAGGATTGCGTTCTCATGTCCGACTTCATGCTGGAACTGACGAATCGCTTCAAGGAAAGGCTGGCTTTCGATATCTCCGACGGTTCCACCAACTTCTATAATAGCGATATGCATATCGTCTGAGGTAAAGTTACGGTAGAAGCGACTTTTGATTTCGTTTGTAATATGTGGAATAACCTGAACGGTTCCTCCGCCGTAATCACCGCGGCGTTCTTTCTGCAGAACGGACCAGTATACTTTACCGGTAGTTACGTTGGAATTCTTTGTCAGACTCTCGTCAATAAAACGCTCATAGTGACCAAGATCCAAATCAGTTTCAGCCCCATCATCGGTAACGAATACTTCACCGTGCTGGATTGGATTCATGGTTCCCGGATCAATGTTGATGTATGGGTCGAACTTCTGCATAGTGACTTTGTAGCCACGGGCCTTCAGCAGACGTCCGAGAGATGCGGCAGTGATTCCTTTTCCAAGTCCGGAAACAACACCACCAGTGACAAAGACGTATTTAACAGGCATAATTCTCCTCCTCAATCGTAATATGCTTTCGAATATATATAAAATAACCTACATATTATACAGCCATAAATCAATTTATGCTATACCTTTTTTAGAAAAACTTTAGAAATAAGTAGAAAAAGTTCATGAACAAATTGTTGATTTTAAGTGTTCTATTACATATAATAAGGATGTTAAACAAGAGAATCGAATAAAATGTACGATGTGACATACAAATGGAGGGCTTATGGATAATCAGGCACCGAATAATTATAACAACGGAAACTATAACGGTGGCGATAATTATAACAACGGTAATAATTATAATAATAACAACAATAATAATAACGGAAATAATAACAATGGCAACAACAAGAAGAACCATAATGGACAGATGATCCTTGGCTTTATTATGGTAACGCTTGTGGCACTGTTTTTGATCTCGCTTTTTTCCAGTCGTTTTTCACAGATGAGTTCAAAGGAAACTACATATTCAGAGTTCCTTAAGCAACTGGATAATAACAACGTCAAGACAGTAGAGTTCAGCTCTTACGAGATGGATTACACTCTGGTAAAGGACAAGGCACCTTATAAAGTAACTTACTATACAGGAATCGTCAACGACAAGGATCTCATCAGCACTTTAAAAAGTGCAAAGACTTCCGAAGGAAAAGCCATTGAGATTTCAGCGACGGTACCGGATAACACATCTACCTGGCTGGTCAATATCCTAAGCTTTATTATTCCGCTTGTGCTGATCTGGATTCTGTTCGGGTTCCTGATGAAGCGTATGGGCGGCGGTGCAATGGGCGTCGGAAAAACGACCGCCAAGGTATACGTAGAAAAGACGACCGGAGTGACTTTTAAAGATGTTGCCGGACAGGATGAGGCAAAAGAATCTTTACAGGAAGTTGTTGATTTCCTGCATAATCCGAAAAAATACCGCGACATTGGAGCGAAGCTTCCAAAAGGAGCACTTCTTGTGGGACCTCCTGGAACCGGTAAGACACTTCTTGCCAAGGCAGTGGCTGGAGAAGCAAATGTACCATTCTTCTCCCTGGCTGGTTCGGATTTCGTAGAGATGTTCGTAGGTGTCGGAGCTTCCCGAGTCAGAGACCTGTTCAAAGAAGCACAGAAGATGGCACCTTGTATTATATTTATCGATGAGATTGATGCAATCGGTAAAAGCCGTGACAGTCGATACGGCGGAGGCAATGATGAGCGTGAGCAGACATTGAACCAGTTGCTTGCAGAGATGGATGGTTTCGATGCATCCAAGGGAATTCTGATTCTTGCAGCAACAAACCGTCCGGAAGTGCTTGACAAAGCGCTGCTTCGTCCGGGCCGTTTCGACCGACGCATTATTGTTGACAAGCCGGATTTAAAGGGACGTCTGGAAACGTTAAAAGTACATTCCAAAGATGTGCATATGGATGAGACCGTTGATCTGGACGCGCTTGCACTTGCGACCGCAGGTCTGGTTGGATCGGATCTTGCCAATATGATCAATGAGGCAGCAATCAATGCGGTTAAGAATGGAAGAAAATTTGTAAACCAGTCGGATCTGTTCGAGGCATTTGAACTGGTAGCTGTCGGCGGAAAAGAAAAGAAAGACCGTGTCATGAGCGACAAGGAAAGAAAGATTGTTTCTTATCACGAAGTTGGTCATGCACTTGTATCTGCATTGCAGAAAAATACGGAGCCGGTACAGAAGATCACGATCGTACCGCGTACGATGGGAGCGTTGGGATATACGCTGCAGACACCGGAAGAAGAAAAGTATCTTGAGACGAAGGATGAGCTTCTTGCAAAGATTACCACTTACATGGCAGGACGTGCAGCAGAAGTACTTGTTTTCCAGTCCGCAACAAGCGGAGCAGCAAACGATATCGAGCAGGCAACCAAGATTGCCCGTGCGATGGTAACGATGTATGGTATGTCTGACAAGTTTGGAATGATGTGTCTTGCAACGGTTGAGAATCAGTATCTGGATGGTCGTGCAGGTCTGATCTGTGGAGAAGATACTGCGGGCATGATTGACAAGGAAGTTCTTGATATTATCAATCACAGTTACGATGAAGCCATGCGAATGCTGACAGAGAATCGTGAGATTCTCAATCATATCAGCGAGTATCTCTATGAGAAAGAGACAATTACCGGTAAAGAGTTTATGAAGATCTTCAGAGAAATGAAGGGATTACCGGAACCGGAAGAGACAGAAGGACATAAGGGAAGCGGCCTGAACCCGGCAGACAATGAAGGGCCGGACACACAGCCGACAATTTCTCCGGCGAATGATGATATGTTCGTAGACTAACAAAAATAAAAGCAGGAATGCAGGACATTCCTGCTTTTTCTGACGTCGAGAAGAATTATAATGGAGAGAACGAGATGTTTGATTTTCAGGAAGAATTAAAAAAACTCCCGGATCAGCCGGGCGTCTATATCATGCACGACAGTACGGATGCAATCATTTATATTGGGAAAGCGGTCAGTCTGCGAAAACGTGTGCGGCAGTATTTTCAGCCGAGCCATGATGAGGGCATCAAGAAAAAGCAGATGGTTGAGCATATTGCCCGCTTTGAGTACATCATTACCGATTCGGAACTGGAAGCGCTCGTACTTGAATGCAATCTGATCAAAGAACATACACCAAAATATAATACGATGCTGCGGGATGACAAGACGTATCCGTATATCCGGGTGACGATGGGAGAAGATTTTCCACGAGTACTGTTTTCGCGTCAGCTCAAAAAAGACAAGTCCAGATATTTTGGACCATATACGAGTGCCGGTGCGGTCAAAGACACGATCGAGCTGATCAATAAAATTTATAAGCTTCGCACCTGCAACCGGAACCTTCCAAGGGATATCGGACTTGATCGTGCCTGCCTGAATTATCATATTCACCAGTGTGATGCACCCTGCCAGGGATATATTGATAAAGAAACCTACGGCAGGCAGGTGAGTAAAGCATTGGAGTTCCTGAACGGAAATTATGCACCTGTGATACGGGAACTGGAGACAAAGATGCAGGATGCATCGGAGGCAATGGAATTTGAAAAGGCTATTGAGTACCGGGAACTTCTGACGAGTGTAAAGCAGATCGCACAGAAACAGAAAATCACAAATACCGATGGCGAGGACAAAGATATCATTGCCATTGCCAGTGATGATACGGATGCAGTTGTACAGGTATTTTTTATTCGAAGCGGAAAGATTATTGGAAGAGACCATTTTCATGTGCGTGTCGGTTCTGAGGAGAATACAAGCGATATTCTTGTAAATTTTGTAAAGCAGTTTTATTCGGGTACGCCATTTATACCAAGAGAAATTATGCTGCAGGAAAATATCGAAGATATCCCGGTACTTGAAGAGTGGCTTACGAAAAAGCGCGGACATAAAGTGACGATCCGTATTCCACAGAAAGGAATGAAGGAGAAACTGGTAGAACTCGCAGCAAAGAATGCAGCATTGGTTCTCAACCAGGACAAAGAAAAAATCAAGAGAGAAGAAGGCCGCACGATCGGTGCGGTAAAAGAAATTGAACATCTGCTCGGTATAAAAGGACTCAACCGTATGGAAGCATACGATATTTCCAATATCAATGGCTTTGAGACAGTAGGTTCCATGATCGTATATGAAAAAGGAAAACCAAAGCGCAGCGATTACCGCAAGTTCAAGCTTCGCACGATCACAGGACCGGACGATTACGCATCCATGCACGAAGTGCTTACCCGGCGTTTTTCACATGGTATGCGGGAACAACAGGAATTAAAAGAAAAAGAAATGCCACAGGAACTTGGAAGTTTTACGCGTTTTCCGGATATCATCATGATGGATGGTGGAAGAGGACAGGTAAATATCTGTCTGCAGGTATTGCAGGAACTGGGACTTTCGATTCCGGTATGCGGTATGGTCAAAGATGATAATCACCGCACACGCGGATTGTATTTTAATAATGTGGAAATCCCGATCGACCGGCATGGGGAAGGCTTCAAACTGATCACTCGTATACAGGATGAGGCACACCGGTTTGCGATTGAGTATCACCGTTCATTACGTTCCAAAGCACAGGTACATTCGATTCTCGATGATATCGAGGGCATCGGTCCGACGCGGCGCAAAGCACTTATGAAACAGTTCCAGTCCATTGAAAATATCCGCAATGCAACGGAGGATGAACTGGCACAGGCACCGAGCATGAACCGGGCCGCGGCAGAGAAAGTATATGCTTTTTTGCATAACCCGCCGGCAGTGGAGAAATAATTGCTATATCAGGGTTAAAGTGTTAGAATGAATGGCAAAGAGAACAAAATACCAGGGGGAAGAGGCGTATGAAAGATTCCAGTGTAAGTGTAGCTAAGATTGCACAAATTCTTGATCTGAAAAATTTTACAGACAATATAGATTTGAAAAAAATCAAGATCACATCAAGTGATG
>URYB01000081.1 GCA_900552085.1 uncultured Lachnobacterium sp. | reverse complement strand
ACAACATTACAACCGTGACACAGGCCAAGGAAGATGCCGCCATACACAGTCAGGCATATTACGGTGTTATGAAAGCTCTGGGTATTACCGGACGCAGTCTTGTGGAAGCCGAGACAACCTTTATCCGTAAATGGACCAAGGAATTCGCTTTCGACCTTCCGTTAATTCAGGAAGCATGTGCCCGCACCATTGCCGCGACACATCAGCCAAGTTTTGAATACACGGATTCTATCCTGACCAGCTGGCATAAGAATCATGTACATACATTGGAAGATATCAAAAATCTTGATGCAGCATATGCGAAAGCCAAAAAGACTGCTCCGCAGGCAAACGCTTCCGATTCTGCACCAGCTTCCGCACCTCGGAAGAACAGCTTCAATAATTTTAAGCCTCGCAGCTATGACTACGAGCATCTGGAAGGAACATTGCTTTCTTCCACCAGTCACTAATTCGGGGAGGATATTATGCCACTTTCCAATTCACAATATGATGAAATCATGCGGGAATATGATCAGCGTCAATTGCAGGATCGACGTATCCTTGACGAGCGACGCCGGGAAGTTTTTCAAAAAATTCCACAGTTAAAAGAACTGGAATCGACCGTAGCATCCCGTTCCGTCAGACAGGCGCGCCTTTTACTCGACGGAGACACATCTGCACTTGCTTCGTTAAAGGAAGAACTCGCGGATTTAAGCCGACAACGCAACGCGCTTTTAACCGCCGCAGGCTTTGCTTCGAACTATCTTGATCCGGTCTACGAATGCCCGGATTGCAAAGATACCGGTTATATCGACGGCCGGAAATGCCATTGCTTCAAGCAGGCAATCATCAATACCGTGTATGCACAGTCCAATATCCGGGAAATACTGAAAAGGGAGAATTTTGACCGTTTTTCGTATTCCTATTATTCGGACGAGGACATCAGCCCGACAACCGGTCTGTCTGCCCTTGCAACTGCCCGTCATGCAGTGGAAGAGTGCCATCGTTTTATCGATGCCTTCGACAACAAACCACAGAATCTGTTTTTCTATGGTGGAACAGGTGTGGGAAAGACTTTTCTGACCAATTGCGTGGCAAAAGAATTGTTAGACAAAGGCTATTCCGTCATATACTTTACAGCCTTTCAATTATTTGATATATTAAGCAAAGGTGTATTTGAAAAAGATGTAGACGCTATCGCTGCACACCAGAATATTTTCGATTGTGATCTTCTTGTCATTGATGACCTGGGAACAGAGTTGAGCAATGCTTTTACAACATCACAATTGTTCTTGTGTGTAAATGAGCGCTTACTGCGTCATAAATCAACGATCATCTCAACCAATCTGAGTTTGCAGCAGATTGCTGATATTTACTCGGAGCGTACTTTTTCCCGCATCTGCGGTGACTATACGATGATTAAACTATTTAATCAGATGGATATACGAATTCTCAAACAGCAGAAACCTGATTTACGATAATAACCCTGTTTATTTTGCAGGTTATTACATATAAATATTGTTACATATTTTAATGGAGGACAAATCATGCCAAACGACGAAAGAATTTTGGAAACTATGCCAACCGGTACCCTTGGACTGATCCCAACTGCCAGCTGCATGGAATTAGGAAAGAAAGTAAACAGCTACCTGTCTACGTGGAGAGAGCACCGTGAACACGAGCATCACGACGATATCGCATTCAAGGAATACCACAAAGAGAGCTATATCATCGAACCTCACATCCCACGTTTTGGTTCCGGAGAAGCAAAATGTGTCATTAATCAGTCTGTCCGAGGCTATGACCTCTATATTATGGTAGATGTTACCAATTACAGTATGACTTATTCCCTTTGCGGACATATCAACCATATGTCTCCGGATGATCACTTTGCAGACTTAAAGCGTGTTATCGCCGCTGTTGGTGGTAAAGCACGCCGTATTACGGTTATCTTACCATTCCTGTATGAGAGCCGTCAGCACAGAAGAACTGCACGTGAATCCCTTGACTGCCCGTTAGCATTACAGGAACTGTACAATATGGGAATTGACAACATCATCACATTTGATGCACATGACCCTCGTGTCGTAAACGCAATTCCACTGAATGGTTTCGAGAACGTAATGCCTTCTTACCAATTCATCAAAGGCATCTTAAAGAATGTAAAAGACTTAACAATTGACGCTGATCACTTAATGATCATCAGTCCGGATGAAGGTGCTACAAACCGTGCGATCTATCTTGCAAACGTACTTGGTGTTGACATGGGTATGTTCTACAAGAGACGTGATTTCAGTAAAGTAGTAGACGGACGTAACCCTATTGTAGCCCATGAGTTCTTAGGTTCTAACGTAGAAGGCAAGGATGTCCTCATCATTGACGATATGATTTCTTCCGGTGAAAGTATGATTGATACTGCAAGAGAGTTAAAGAAGCGTAAAGCAAACCGTATCTTCGTAGTTTCTACTTTCGGTCTTTTCACCAACGGATTTGCTTCCTTCGACAAAGCATACGAAGATGGACTTATTTACCGTGTAGTTACTACAAACTTAATTTATCAGTCTCCTGAACTGTTAAGCAAAGAGTACTACATCAGCTGTGATATGAGTAAATACATTGCATACATTATCGATACTTTGAACCATGACTCTTCCATCAGCGATCTTCTGAATCCTTATGATCGTATCAAGAATTATGTTAAGAAGTACAATGATGAAAAGAATGCATAGTCTTATCATTACGATTTTATAACTTTATTTATACAAAAATAATTTACATGAAACAATTTAACATTGCGCCCCACAAGGCGACAAAAAAACTCACGAAGCATTGTCTTTACTTCGTGAGTTTTTTATTTCAATCTTTTATAATATGTCCATTGTCAAGATGTGGCTGTATGAAATTTTCGTAGGCATAATTCCACAAAACTTCCGATCCCTCAGCAGTATGTGCATTACGTCCCATGATCTGTGCCAGGTGCACCTGATGTTCCTGCCATGCTTTTCCATCTGTGGACGCATTTAAGTACATAGGGTGTATATTGTCCATGGTACGTGCAAACTTTGCTTCTGGCGTCTCCTGCGCTTCAAATTCAAGCCAGAGATCATATAACTTTTTGCCCTGGTCTTCCGGCAGCATACCATAGATGCGATCAGCAGCCTTCCGTTCTCTTTCCGCCTGCGTCTTTTTTCCCTCTTCATCGTATGCATAGGTGTCACCTGCATCGATTTCCACCAGATCATGAATCAGTAACATACTGATAGTCTTTAACACATCAATACTTTGATTGGCATATTCGCTCAGTAAAAGCGTCATAATTGCCATATGCCATGCAAGTTCCGCATCATTCTCCTCACCCTTCGCATCGGCAAGATATGCCTGTCTCCCGATAAATTTTTCTTTGTCAATTTCCCGGATGAATGCAAATTGCCGATTTAACCGATTGATTGTTTCCTCATCATGATTCATTGTAAATACACTCCTTTAATCGTCCAACTGCGAAGTACAATGTGGACAACGGGTTGCTTCAATATCGATTTCTGTTTTGCAGTAAGGACATTTCTTTGTTGTAGGTACCGCAGTCTCTTCCTCGTTCTTTGTGAAAGTACTCAACTTCTCTGTAATGCGATTAATTACTTTCAATAAAACAAAGATCACAAGCGCTGTAATCAGAAAATTAATCACTGCTGTAAGGAAATTTCCATAATGCAATACAGGCGCATTCTCTCCCGTTCCCAATGTCACCGTAAGATAAGAGAAATCGGTTCCTCCAAAAATCCCAAGTATAGGTGTTAAAATGTCTGCATTTAAAGAGGTAACAATTGAAGTGAACGCCCCACCGACAATTACACCGACGGCCATGTCCATTACATTTCCACGTAAAATAAACTTTTTAAATTCTTCAAAAAACTTACTTTTCTTTTTCATTGTAAACACAAACTCCTTTATCTGATGTTGTAAATAAATCAATTCAAAATCTTTGGTGTATTCCAAAAAAGTCCTCTTCTGCTTCCGCAGAAAAGGACTTTTATACCGATTGGATTATACTAACTCAAGAAGAACTTCAAGAGCTCCATCACCCTTACGCTGGCCAATCTTTACGATTCTTGTGTAACCACCGTTACGGTCTGCATACTTAGGAGCGATCTCATCAAATAACTTAGCTACAAGATCAACATCCTTTGTACCCTTCTTAGTTCCATCTGTAGTCTTTACAGAATAAAGAACCTTGAGCATCTCTCTTCTTGCATGAAGACGTGAAGGCTGATCCTTCTTGATTGTCTTCTCTACTTCATCGTATACAGTAACTTTCTTACCATCTACAACTTCTTTTACTCTCTTGCCATCTTTGTCCTTGCGGGCAACCTTAGCTGTTACAGTAACTTCGTCGAAATTGTCTTTTTCACGAACAGCAGCTGCAATAAGACCTTCAGCAATCTTACGAACTTCTTTAGCCTTAGCTTCTGTTGTTACGATCTTACCGTTTGCGATAAGAGCTGTTACCTGACCTCTTAATAATGCCTTTCTCTGGCTAGAGGTTCTGCTTAATTTACGATACTTTGCCATTTTATTTTCCTCCATTTGTGGGGTATCCGGCCACGCTCATCGGACTTACTTACCGAACCCATTCTTTATTGTGCAATGCATTTCATACACTACATTAGCCACAAAGAGTAAGACGATCATGCTCCTTCGGACTTACTGATCTGCCTCTCTCTTCTGTAAATCGGCAAAAGGAAAGAAGCCGCTGCTTCTTATTCCTCTCCCTGATTCAACTCTAAACCTAACTCTTTTAATTTAGCTAACACTTCTTCTAAAGACTTGCGACCAAGGTTACGAACCTTCATCATGTCTTCTGGTGTACGGTTGATCAACTCAGCAACTGTGTTGATTCCTGCTCTCTTCAAGCAGTTGTAAGAACGTACAGACAGCTCCAGTTCATCGATATTCATCTCAAGAACCTTCTCCTGTGCATCATTCTCTTTCTCAACCATAACTTCTGCCTGCTGTGCAGCATCCGATAAATCGATGAAAAGATTTAAGTGCTCGCTTAACACCTTAGCAGCAAGGCTGACAGCCTCGTCTGGCTCTAAGGTTCCGTTGGTATATACATCTAATGTAAGCTTATCATAGTCTGTAACCTGACCAACACGTGTATTCTCGATTGTAACGTTTACACGATCAACCGGAGTATAGATAGAATCGATTGCGATTACACCAATTGGTGTATCCTCAGTCTTATTCTTGTCAGCACTGATATATCCTCTGCCCTTTGTGATGGTAAGTTCCATATATAACTTGCAATCAGCACCACCATTCAGATGTGCGATAACCAACTCAGGATTCATAATCTCGATATCCGAATCAACCTGGATATCTGCTGCAGTAACAACGCCTTCACCTTCGAATTCAATGTAAGCAACTTTTGGTTCATTTGTAGAACTATTATTGCGGATAGCGAGGTTCTTGATGTTCATGATAATTTCAGTAACATCTTCCTTTACGCCTGGGATTGAACTAAACTCATGAAGAACTCCGTCAATCTTAACCTGACTAACAGCTGCTCCTGGCAATGAAGAAAGCATAATTCTTCTCAATGAATTGCCAAGTGTTGTACCGTATCCTCTTTCCAAAGGTTCTACAACAAATCTACCATATGTCTTGTCTTCTGAAATTTCAGCGATCTCAATTTTTGGTTTTTCAAAATCGAACACTACAAAGTCCCTCCTTCTCGGGTTTACGATGCGCTAAACTAATTACTTAGAATATAACTCGACGATAAGCATCTCGTTTACTGGCACGTCAATCTGCTCACGTGTAGGTAATTCCTTAACAGTTCCCTGAAGCTTCTCAGCATCAACGTCTAACCATTCTGGAACAATTCTTCCACCAGCAACTTCAACGATGTCTTTCATACGCTGAATGTTCTTCTTGCTCTCTTTGATTTCAATAACATCTCCAGCCTTAACTAAGTAAGAAGGAATGTTTACAACCTTACCATTAACGGTAACAAACTTGTGATCAACGATCTGTCTAGCTTCCTTACGGGTTCTTGCGAATCCAAGACGGAATACTACGTTGTCAAGTCTTGACTCAAGGATTGTCATAAGGTTAAGACCTGTTAATCCTTTCATCTTATCAGCCTTCTTGTAGTAATTACGGAAAGGCTTCTCTAATACACCATAGATGAATTTAGCTTTCTGCTTTTCTCTTAACTGAAGTCCGTACTCAGATACCTTGCGGTTTGCTCTCTGAAGATTTCTCTTAGACTTCTTATCATATCCTAAATAACTTGGCTCTAAACCAAGGGATCTACATCTTTTCAGTACAGGTACTTTATTAACTGCCATCTTAATCGATACCTCCTAATTAAACTCTTCTGCGCTTTGGTGGACGGCATCCGTTATGAGGAACTGGAGTTACGTCTCTGATGGATGTAACTTCAAGACCGCAAGCGGAAAGGGCACGAATAGCTGCCTCACGTCCTGATCCCGGACCTTTTACGAATACATCAACTGTCTTTAATCCGTGAATTAATGCTGCCTTTGTAGCAGTTTCTGCTGCCATCTGTGCAGCATATGGAGTAGATTTCTTTGAACCTCTAAATCCAAGACCACCAGCACTTGCCCATGATAAAGCGTTTCCTTCAGTATCTGTAAGAGTTACAATTGTATTGTTGAAAGATGCCTGAATGTGTGCCTGTCCGCGTTCAACGTTTTTCTTTACGCGCTTTTTTGTTGTTTTCTTTGCAACGTTCTTAGCCATATCTAAACTAACCTACTTTCTCAAAATTAATTATTTCTTCTTATTTGCTACAGTTCTCTTAGGACCTTTTCTTGTTCTTGCGTTAGTCTTTGTCTTCTGTCCACGAACAGGAAGTCCTTTTCTGTGACGGATACCACGATAGCATCCAATCTCCTGAAGTCTCTTAATATTAAGAGCGATCTCTCTTCTTAAATCACCTTCTACAGTCTGTGTCTCATCGATGACTGCGCTGATTCTCTTAACCTCTTCGTCAGTTAAATCTCTAACACGAGTGCTAGGATCTACGTTAGCTGCCTCAAGGATACGGTTGGAACTTGTTCTACCGATTCCGTAGATGTAAGTTAAACCGATTTCTACACGTTTTTCTCTTGGTAAATCTACACCTGCAATACGAGCCATGTGTGTTTACACCTCCATAAAATTTTCCTGATTGTTAATAGTCATATGTATATCTGCAACAATATACGTCCTCCGAACCCATTCTCCACGCAGCTACGGTTGCACGTCCTGAAATGTGTGCATTTCAAATGAATTTCCATATTCGCATATTCGTCACCTGCCACTCGGTATTATAGCAAAATGACCAGAGATGCATCTGTTTATTATGAACAGCACTATAAAGCGCTGCAGCCGCACATAATTACTTTGAAAATCATACGATTTTCATGTTGTGAAAAGAAAGTCCACAACGCACAAATAACAGGGTTATCGTTACTCTCGTAATTAACCCTGTCTCTGCTTGTGCTTTGGATTCTCACAGATAATTCTGATGCTTCCTTTTCTCTTGATGACTTTGCACTTCTCGCAAATAGGTTTAACTGATGATCTTACCTTCACAGCAAATCCTCCTTTCTCTATAAAAGCCCTATTTCCATAGGTTTCCACCCATTCCTAGGTGCTTTTTCCAAAAGTGTCCGTATAACATTATACACAGCCACTCCATGGAAGTCAATATTTTTTTATTTATCTCTCCAAATAATTCTTCCCTTTGTGAGATCATATGGAGACATCTCAATTGTAACCTTATCTCCCGGCAGAATACGGATAAAGTTCATACGAAGCTTTCCGCTGATTGTTGCCAGAATCTGATGGCCATTCTCGAGTTCTACTTTAAAGAAAGCGTTTGGAAGTTTTTCTACTACAACACCTTCTACTTCAATTACGTCTGCTTTTGACATTTTTATTTCCTCCTGTTTGAAACATTCGATTTCCTGTTGTTAAAAGAGTTCCAGATATCCAGCCGCTTTTTCATCTTCCGTAAGTGAAAGAATTTCCGGCTTGCCTTCTGTTATAAGAATCGTATTCTCATAATGTGCAGATAATGAATTGTCTTCCGTCACAACGGTCCATTCATCATCCATCCAAAGCACATCTGCAGTACCGATATTGATCATCGGCTCCACCGCAAGTGTCATGCCCGGCTTCAGTTTAATTCCATGACGGAATCTCGATGGTCGGTAATTTGGGATTTCAGGTTCTTCGTGTAAATGGCTTCCTATTCCATGTCCACACAAATCTTCAACCACCCCATATCCAAATTGCGCTGCGTAATCGCCTACCGCAGAAGAAATATCATAAAGATGATTTCCTGCTGTTGCCATTTTCATGCCTTCAAAAAAAGATTGTCTGGTTCGTTCGATCAGCAATTCTGTTTCTTTGCTGACCTCACCAACAGCAACTGTTCTTGCCGCATCTGAATGATAACCTTCATATATTACACCTGCGTCAAGACTGACTATGTCGCCTTCCTGGATAATCCTTGATTTCTTTGGAATTCCGTGGACAACTTCTTCATTTACAGAAACGCAAATGGAAGCAGGATAACCACAGTAATTCTTAAAAGAAGGTATACATCCGTAGCTTCGGATCATCTCTTCTCCCAACCGGTCAATGTCTAAAGTAGACATTCCTGGCTTAATTTCTTTTCCAAGACACTGATGTACTTCCGCAAGAATTTTTCCTGCCTTACGCATCAATTCTATTTCTTCGGAAGTCTTAATTGTTACTTTCATTCTTATTCTCCCAGAATAGCAACAATATCTGTAAATACATCATCCATCGGTTTTGTTCCATCGACAGATTTTAAAATTCCCTGATTTTTATAATAATCAATTAAAGGCTGTGTCTGCTCATGATATACAGATAAACGCTTCTGAACAGTTTCCGGCTTGTCGTCATCACGAAGCACGGTATCACTTCCACATGCATCACATTTTCCTTCTACCTTTGTAGGGTTGAAAACGATGTGGTAAGTAGCTCCACAGTTTAAGCACGCACGACGTCCACCCATACGATTTACAATGTTCTCATCTGGAACATCAACGTCAATTGCATAATCCATTGTCTGATCAATTTTCTTCAGTGCTGCATCTAATGCTTCTGCCTGAGGAATTGTTCTTGGGAAACCATCTAAAACAAAACCATTTTTGCAATCATCCTGCTGGATACGATCCATAACAAGATCACAGGTCAATTCATCCGGTACAAGCGCACCCTGATCCATATAAGTTTTTGCTTTCTTTCCTAACTCAGTGCCATTTTTGATATTTGCACGGAAAATGTCACCTGTTGAAATATGAGGAATCTGGTACTTTGCAGCGATCTGCTTTGCCTGTGTTCCTTTACCAGCTCCCGGAGCCCCTAACATAATAATTTTCATATATTTTCTCCATTCTCTAAAATGCGCATTATATTATGAATGGAGATACTTCATTCAGTATCTCCAAAACATAACTAATCGTTCAAAAATCCTTTGTAATAACGAACTCTCATCTGTGATTCAATCTGCTTTAATGTCTCAATGACTACACCAACAATAATGATGATGGATGTACCACCGAATGATACATCAGCCTTAAATACACCGTTGAAGAAAATTGGAATAACTGCAACGATGGAAAGACCAATTTTCTTCAACGGTGTATTTAAGGCTGATGTATCATTCGGTGGT
>URYB01000080.1 GCA_900552085.1 uncultured Lachnobacterium sp. | reverse complement strand
GATTCCTGATCCGGAGGTCATTTCGTATACGAAATGACCTCCGGATCAGGAATCTTTCCCTTCTCTACTTCTGCAACAACCTTTTTCACTGCTTCATTTTCCACCGGCTGACCAATTTTCTCAGCGGTTGGATGATAGAGCATTGTTCCATCTGCAGACACAATATAGCCATAAGAAGAATCAATTCCTTCTATTTGTGCCTTCTCTGCAATTTTCTGCATGGTGTTGACATGCTCTAACATTTTGTTGTCAACTCTTGTTAATGTTTCGTCCAGTTCTGAGCCATACGATAATGTCAGATCCAACAGATAATTGGAATAAATTTGTCGGATATTCGACCGGATTCCCGGCATAATCATAAGTGTGTACATTACAACGACAGCCGCTGCAACTGCAACAACAACCAACATAAAACTGGTCTTCATGGAATGCCAGAAAGATACGGATGATTTTTTTCTTTCGTTCATAATACACTCGCCCCCTTATAAGGGTATTATAACCGAAAAAGTCCGTAGACTCAATAAGACTTTTGTCCTGTTTTACTTCTTGCTTTTTGCCTTTTTCTTCTTAATATCGCTTTTTACGTTGCCCTTTAAAACCAGTAACTTCTGCATTCCTTTTGTAACGTTCAGCTTATTTTTTGTCACTGTTATTTTCTTTTTGGATGTCGTATCAATAAGAATCGGGTTTCGTCCGCAACTACTTATCTTATTTCCTTTAATAGAGAATGCATTTGAATTTGAATGAATATAAATTCCTTCCTGTGAAATTGCTTTTATGGAATTTTTGCTTATCATCTCTTTTATGGTAGCACTCTGCTCAATGCAAATTCCTTTTCCCTTTGTATTTGTTATGGTATTGCTCTTTATTCCTTTTACCGAGCTGTATAATTTTACCTGAATCCCATGTTTTTTATTTTTGTTGATATGGTTCGAGGCAATATCTCCGGCAACTGAACTGCCTTCATACAAAGCAATTGCATAATTTCCGTTACCTGTAAGAGTATTTGATGTAATTCCATCTACTTTTGAATATTCCGTCAGGAAAATCCCATTCATTTTAGAATTTGTAATTTTGTTTTTTGATATTTTGCCTGTAATTTTGCTTTCATCATACACAATAATTCCATGCCAGTTAGCTGAAGTTATTGTATTTCCTGTAATATTCCTTATGGTACTCAGATTTCCTACGGCAATTCCATTGTCATCTGTGTTCGATATTACATTTTTCTCGATATTTCCGGTAACTTTACTTTCTCCATAAACGTAAATGCCATAAACATTGCTGTTGGAAATATGATTTTTTGTAATATGTTTCGCTACAGAACCATCTTCTAGTTTAATTCCATGTTCTGTCGCATCCTTTACCATGTTATTTTCAATGGTTATATTTTTGCTTTCTGCATCCACAGCAATCCCATCGTCACAGGAATCTTCATCATCATTTGTTATCCTGTTGCCCGAAATTACACTGTCCTGTACATCAGAAAAATGAATACCTATTCCCGATGTATGAATGGTATTTCCTGTTACTTTTACGTTACTGATACAATAATTGTTTTCCGGAATATAATCTGCCGAACCATGACCGGTTGCCTGAAAATCCTCATCCAGATTAAATCCAAAAACACGAATGCCAACATACTCATCTGCATATAAATCAGGATCCAGAGAAATGCTGTTATTGGAGATTACCGTATCTGCATTTGCATTTGGAGTTCCTTCAAATTTCTGTGTTCCATCATAGATTGTTGTATAAATTGCCTTTAATTCTTCCCAGTCTTCATCCAGCTGCGGACGGAAAGATTCAAATAAAATGCCCGCCCCACAATCTGAAATTTTATTATTACTGATTTTACAATGTGTATAATTTAAAGCAACAATGCACTCCCCATTGACATTTTTAAAAGTATTATTGGTAATCTGAATATTTGTATGATACTGTCCAATCAGCATGTTGTGTGTTCCAAGCCCTCTTGGAACATTTTGGAATGTACATCCGTTGATCACAACGTTTTTCATTGGTGTTCCGTCAAGAATTACCCCGCTGAAAACATATTGGGAAGTTGGCATATCCAATTGTAATGCCTCTTTCTTTCCACCCTTTCCGGTATCATACATATCCTTAAACACACAGTTTTTCACTGTAAATCCATCAATGGCCGCCACTTCCATCTGATGGCTGCAGCCTCCCTGTCGAAAAGTACAGCCTTCAAATTTAATATTAGAGCCATGCGCCATTCTTACAAGAGAGGATTTACTTGCATTGTTGCCTGTCCACGTTCCTCCCAGAACGGTTATATTTTTTACTGTTCCATAGCCGCCCATAACGCTCTCGTTTTTATTATAACTTGGTTTTCCAAGCATGAGCATATTTCCAGACTCTTTAACACACTGAAATTTTACATCTGTGACATCCAGAGTCGTGTTTCCATAAATATGAAGTGTTCCATTCAATTTATAACTTCCTGCCGGAACTTTTACCGTATAAATGCGGTCATCCCGATAGTTTTCATGTGCATAAGCAAGTGCCGCATCAATTGCCGTAAACGCTTTTGAAGAGTCACTTATGTTGACATAAATGGTATCTCCGCTTACCCGGTAAAGACTTTCTGCATATACTTTTTGATGATCTGTTTTTACAATCAGTGCCAAAAGTATGACCGCAAAAGCGATCAGTACTTTTGAAATTATTTTATTTCCTGTTTTCATAATAACTTCACTTTTCCATCCAATACCACAATTTTCTTTTTATTTTTTCCTGCCTGCAGTTTATTACCCTTCACAATCATTTTCTTCTTTGATGTTGTGTTGATAAAAATCGGATAATCCTTGCATCCTTTTACCGTATTCTTCAAAATAGTTTTCACGTAACATTTCTTAGATACAGAAATTCCATGTCCTTTTGTATTGCTTATCACATTGGCAGAGATTTCTCCGGTTACCTGCGATCCTTCATATAAACCAATTCCAAATGATCCGGTCCCTTTGATCGTATTTTTTGTAATTTTCTTTGCGATGCTTTCACCCTTCATAAAAATACCATATCGACCCGCATCCAAAATTTTATTACTTCGGATCATCAGATTTTTGCAGCCAAACTCTACAAATATTCCATCTTTTTGTGATTTTTTATTTGTGTTTGTAATGGTATTTTCCTCCACATTTGCATTGGAAACATGAAGTAAATGGATACCATGTCCGGTTGTTTTTATCACATTCTTTTTAATTGTAACTCCATCTACACAATAATCACCTTTTGAAATCACATCCTTAGAACCGATTCCGGTTGCCTTGGTATTTTTTTTCAATTCATTCCCATACACTTTTATTGCAACCTCTTCATCCGGATGTTTTTTCGATGAAAGAGAAATGGAATTGTTAGAAATGGTCACATTTGCCTTGTTATTGACCGCTTTGTCCACCTTTTGTTTTCCATCATATATTGTTGAATATACAGCTTTTACATTTGGCTTGAAATTCTGGAACAAAATGCCTGCACCACAATTTTTGATTGTATTTCCCGTAATCTTGCAATTTCTATAATTAAGTCCTACAATACATTCTCCATCCACATTCTCAAACGTATTATTGGTAATGTTCATATTCTCATGATAAACACCGACCAGCATGCTGTGTGTACCAAGTCCACGCAATACATTTTTAAAGGTACATCCCGTGACCGTAACATTTTTCATAGGTGTTCCATCTAATTCCACACTCTTGAATACATACTGTGAACACGGAATATCAATTTGTAATGCCTCCTGCTTTTCCTGTGTGCCATTTCCTTTTGCATCACGAAATACGCAGTTTTTCACAACAAATCCATCGATTGATGCAACTTCCATCTGATGTGCACAGCCACCTCCGACAAATGTACATCCGTCAAATGTAATATTTTTTGCATGTGCCATACGTATCATGGAAGATGTATTTCCATCATTTCCGATAAACGTACCTCCGGATACTTCACTGTTTCCCTCTGTTCCATCTCCATATCCCTTTGTATCATGTGACCAGTCCAAAACAAGCATATTGCTGGTATGTGCCTGACTGACAAGTGTAACATCTTTCAAATCTAATTTCACATAACTGCCCAATTGAATCGTCGAGTCCAGATCATAAGTTCCTGCCGGTACTTTAATGGTATATTTTGTTGTTTCGTCTGCATGTTCTGCCACATAAGCACCAGCCTCACCAATGCATGCGGCAATACCATACGCTCTTATCATATCCGGCTTGAGCTGCAATATATTTCCATTTACTTCATACTTCTTTTCCCATGCGGCATATACGGTCTCTGTACCAAATCCGGCCGGAATGGATACGGTTGTCACCATCATGCCAAGTATTGCTGCTCCCATCAGAAGCTTTCCGCAAAATGCTTTACCATTTTTCATATTTTATGTACCTTCTTTCCAATTCGGAATATCAAATTATTTCCATACTGCAACCATAACCATTTTGCATTCTCTTTTCACAGTCCATACCGGCAGTACTTCCTCATCTGCAAATAAATATGGTTCTACGATGGTTCCCTCTGCAAGATCTCCTTTTCCATGATATAGATGATCTTTGCAGTACCATAATTGTTTGCCATCCACCTGCATACGCATCTTCCATCCTGCAAATTCTTTTCCTTCCAGTCTGAATCCGCATTTTCGAAGAGCTCTTTTGCCATCATTTATCCACAGGCTCTGATCTTTTAATTCATAGTTTCCACTTGGCAGATGTTCCACACTTTCCGCCACTTCTTCCGGATACAGATTCTGTACCTCCTTGCTTCCGCTATTGTAATATACATAAAAGAGATCATGGCCCATTCGTTCTGAATTTTCCTTAAGCATTTCTTCTGTAATAAAATCCGTGCATAGCGTATTTACCCCGGAATCAAGTAATTTTTGTGCCACAGCCAGGTCCTTATTGACGGTATAACACATCACATACAATCCGGCATTACGGATTTTCTGGACATATTCCGGTTTTGCCAGATTCATGCGCAATGCGAGAACACAAATTCCATGATCCAGACAGTATGTAATAATGGAATCGAGATCATGAATATTCTTTCCTACAAGATACTGATAATGAACAAATGGATATACTTTATGAATATCTTCAAACATCTGACGGCTGTATGCCTGTATCAGCAAGCGATCCAGTACCTGTTTATCATATTGAAAATCCTCGAGCATCGACGATGTACGCTCCTGTATTTCTTTTCCGGCTATATTATGAAAATCAATCTCATATGTATATGCATTGTCTTTCTTTTTTATCTGATGGTAGAATTCTCTCGCATCCATAATTGGATTTCCATGCACCTTCATTCCCATGATACGCTTATATGTCATATCTGCGAAATCCGGCTGATAGTCAAACCCTGTATGTTTGCAATTTGCCTTTGTCCACCCATGGCAAAGTACAAGACGCTTATCCTTTGTGTATGACAAATCCACTTCAAAATACCGGTAGCCATTCTGTATTCCATTGTTAAAAGCAGCCTCTGTATTATGATAGGTCTTTCCATCCATTCCGCCAAATGCATGTGCCATCAGTGTATTCGAAAACATCTCATAGCCACAATCGCAACGGATTCCATTTGCATTTTCCCACTGTGCCACTAACACAACCACACTGCAGGTGGAATCGGCAAACAACAAATCCGTTTGTTCATTTTCCATCCACAATTTCTTTTGCGGCATAGATGCCTCTGCCGGATGCCATTTTCCATCAACGCAATACCAGCTCCATCCATCCGACTCTCTGCGTCTCGCATAAAACCCAATGCATTTTGCCTGATCCCATGAAAATTCATTTTCTATTTGCGGAAATTCTTCACCATCAAATTCAAAAATTGCCGTCTGATCATAACTTCCTCCCATAGCATCACATGCATTCTTATAATTCTGACTGGTTGCTCCATTTCCCACATATACAACTGCCTTTTTCCCATTTTCCGCCTGTTCTCCCAATAAATATGGATGTGTGGAAGCTGTTTTGGGTACTTTATATTGAATTTTACGTTTTATCTTTTTCCAAAATAACATATGTACTATTTTCCTCTATGCAATAAACCTTTTACGATTTTTTTCATTTTTCCAGATACCGACTGTTTTACCACCTTTTCCACAGGCTCCGGTTTCATCAGATCATATTTGTCCGACTTTGCCATCACATCATATTTTTTGCTTTCCAATTCCTTTGCATATTCCATAATTGCATCTGTGATACGTTTGCAATTGTCTGTATCGGAAAATGCGAAAAATTCATCTGCGCGTTTCCGGTAAAACGGATCCATCGAACAATCTTTTTCCATATATGCACATATTTGCGAAACAAGTTCCTCATGATTGTCGATCATAGGACCAAATCCCATAGAGGCATATTGGAAGGCGATGCTCTCTGTATAATGTGGCGGAAGAGATGCCGGATGATAATATAAAACCGGCTTTCTCATATATGCAAAATCAAACTGTACTCCAGAATAGTCCGTAATCATAAGGCTCGATTCTGTCAATACTTTTTCATAGCTCATGTCACCGGCAGCCGCAACAATATCCACATATTCATTTTTATCAAAATCATCAATCTGCGCGCTCAATGTTGGATGTATCAAATACATAATTCTATAATTATATTTCTTTGCGCAGGCAATCAATCGCTCGTCATTGATCAGATTGTTATATATTTTAAAATATTCTGTGTCCTTAAAGAAATTATTCTTTGCACGGACATTACCAGATGATCCGGCATTTACCAGATTTCTGCGCCAGGTCGGTGTTATGAGAATCTGACGTTCATCTTTGCTTACCAGACCATCATAACGTGCTAGACCTGTCAGACGCACTTCCTTCTGTGTATATCCATAGGATGGCTGAAGAATATTTTTGATTTCATTCTTTGAAGCACAACAATACAATTTTGTATTGTCACATACAATGTTCTGCCAGATTGCAATATCCTGTACGGTCAGTCCATGCTGGATGCAAACAATCTCGGCATTATACAGATTTTTGAGATATCGTTTTTCCCCCTCTGTTGTAAATCCACATCCGGACATGGTATTTGTATGTGTTGCAAGAATCAACTGGGCCTGCAGCACTTTTAATTTAGCTTCCTTCGTTCCATGGATCAGAACATGATCGTCTTCTTTCAGTCTCTGATAATCTGCAGATGTCTCTGTTAAAAGATAATAAATGTCAACATCCGGACAATTTTGTCTGACATAATGGAATAAATACTCACCATTGTCGCCACCCTTATATAACTTATCATAAGTAATCCAGATTGGTTTCTGTGACGAATTGGCTTTTTCTTTCCAATACGCTCTGCGCATTTCAATTAAGTCCACACGTTCCTGCGGTGTGAGTGAACGGTCAAGCTTAATTGCTCTGCAATAATTCTGTTCTACGCTCATCAATTCTGTCTGCGTACATTTTTCTACAATAAAACGCTGTTTGGCCGGTTGATACTGCAGAATCCGGTTTCCACCAAAATGCCAGTAATTTTCGCTGCAGCTTGCAGTCAGACGTGCCGCCGGCTTTTTAGCAAAATTGCAAATCAGATTACAGGATTCCTCTCCAAGTTTTACCTGGAAGCGAAACTGCTGATATTCACGTCCTTTCACGATTGGAATAACTGCCCTGCAGATAGCCGGATTGCCGATTTTCCGTCCAAAACAAATATTCTCATTATATATCTGTGTTTCATTTACGGTTCCATTTGTCACGGTAATCTCCGGATGTAATTGTTCGGTAATAATCTCCGGAAGCCTCTCCAATGATAAATCTATCGTCAGTTTGTCTTCTTCATAATCAATAACATAAACCGTTGCTTTGCAGGTATTAAAATTGTAAAGTGCATAACGACTGTTCTGTCCATTCTGATCTGTCACACGCAAAAAAACAGTTCCATCGACAACAGAAAGCTTATAGGAAGCATTGTTAAGAAGAATTTTTGCCTCCATAAATTTCCAAAGAAGCCATGAGGCATATTTCTGATTTTTTACTTTGTATTGCAACAATAGCGTCTCAAAACTCAGTAAGCTGCATAACTCGTAAGCAGCATCTCTGAATTCATTGATTTCTGTTTCTGAAAGCACTTCATTATCTGCCGCTCCCACATTATAAGAGAAACGAATATATGTCAGATACAAAAAAGCAGCTTCCGTTCCATATGTAAGAGTGTTTTTTTCTTTTCGCTCCAACAGAAAAGGAATATAGCATTCCCTTATTGTTTTTGTATACCATTCCTTGTGATGCTGAGCCCCAAACAATCCTTTTACATCTTCTAACGGATGAAAATATCGAATCGATGGACCATTTTTGCAATCGTATTTTTCAATCTTCTCAAGCAGTTCCACACAGAACAAAGTTCTGCATTCTACCGGAAAATCCTCATGAAATGACATTTTTTCCAATACTGATTTTCGTATAAAGTATGAGTATAGGCACAAATTTACGCCCATGGTATTTTCAGAAACATCGCGCACTCCGTTCGTTCCTGGATATATCTTATATACATTCTCATTTCCATCTGGACGTACATAAACTGGTTTTATGCACACACATTTCTTTTCATCATCCGCGATCTCATCATTTTCAAGGATTTCACACAAATGCCAGATTGCTTTTGGTGAATATATACTGTCGATATCAACAAACGCAACATATTCACCCTTTATTTTGTTCATGGCATGATTATAGCATTGTGCAATCGACTCGCCCTTACAAAGCTCATAATCAATCGTCAATTGCTCATTCTGATTTTGGCGGAAACGTTCTCCTGCTCCCTCTTCTCCAACAGAATCCATGATCATGCATTGTATGTAAGGAATTTCTTTAAACTTTCCCTTTGTTTTTTCCTCCGAAAAAATTTCCTGTTTTTTCAGGCTGTTTATCAAATCAAGTTCTGTATACTCCTGCCCTATGTATGCAACAATCGTAAGTGTTTTCATGCCTGCTTCCGTCCTTTCCTGTGATGTAATAAATAATCTGCTCCAAATACCAGATATGCCAATAGAAATGTGCCCGCCACAATTCCTGCGATCTGCTTATTTGCCGGCCATTCTTTTCCAAATTCACAGATGAAATAAATTGGTGTCAATTGTGCCAGATATAATGGAGGGCTCAATTTTCCCAAATGATAACATAATTAATCGTTAAAAATGAATCTACCTGCTCCCACACCGGAAAAAGCCAAAACTACCAATGCAAAAATTGCAAGACCAATCCTCTGTCCGTATGTAAATTTCTGCTTTGAAATATATTGTGCAATCTCAAATCCAGTCATTCCCAATGCAATCTCACATACTGCGCGCAATACGCTCTTATAACATACGAGTGTCCACTCAGATACCCCAGTAATTCTTCCAGTTGTTGCAATACAGCCTCCCAATATCAATATTGCCATGAGCGGTGCCAGATAATGTGTAAAGAACTCATAATATTTTCTACATAGTGGATATAAAACCGCCATTGCAATCAGCATGCATGAAATATACCAGGTGATATGATTCGGACTACACAGATTTATTCCGCTCATCTGAATCAGGAAAAAGCTTGGAATACTTTCCACTGCTTTTCCCATCATCTCGATATAATTCATATGATTTGCTAATACGTAAGCAATAAATGCCAGTATAAAGGTCATCACATGCATTGGAAAAATCGATGTGATTTTTGTCCTGAGACAACCAAGTGACTTC